>JBIKMI010000168.1:0-6268 GCA_044359285.1 Kiritimatiellia bacterium | reverse complement strand
CCGACACCCGCCACGCGCCACCCTGCACGCACGATGATCATTTCTTCCACTGTCCGTTCGCATCGAGGAACACATCGGTGATCGCCTTAAGATCCTTGGCCTGGCCTTTGATCAAGTAGTCAGGAATGAACGGGGCGACGTGCTTGCGCATCAGGAAATGCGAGGGACGCTCGAAGCCGGCAGGCAGCTTCTTCTCGTCCACGCGGCTGACCGCGGCCGCCTGGGCACCGGGCAGAAGATGCTGGCATATTTCCCAGAAGCGGTCCAGGCCCCAGAAGACACTGTAAGCGTTGGCCTTTTCGTTGTAGTTGAGCTCCATGTACGCGCCGCTGTAGGCAAGCATCACGTCGCAGGGGTGCTCCACGAAGGTCTGGATGTCCGGCCCCATCTTCTGGCGGTAGAATCGCATCGCCTTGATGTCGTCTAACGAACTGCCGAACGTGTCGAGGTAGAACAGCGTGAATCCCTGATCGATCATTTTCTCGAACCGCCCCCACATGATCTCCAGGTGCTGCGGGTCGTCGGGGTTGATGCGAACGGTCCAGTCCTGCGTCCACGTACCCCGGAAAGCGATCTCGCCGGGGCGGGTGCACACCCCCATGCGGACGTTGCAGGCCTTGAACGCCTGGCGCATCTGCG
Source organism: Kiritimatiellia bacterium (assembly GCA_044359285.1). Taxonomy (GTDB): domain Bacteria; phylum Verrucomicrobiota; class Kiritimatiellia; order CAIKKV01; family CAITUY01; genus JAABPW01. The sequence goes on along the minus strand of JBIKMI010000168.1, from coordinate 5,629 downwards.
GGATGTTCTGCTCGACCGGCGGCGGCAGAATGTCGAAATCCGAGCGGTACATCGCGCCGCGCGGATCCCAACCTCCGAGCGCCCAGATGATCATCCCTTGTCCGTTGCCCTCGACCAGGCCGGGAACGACCATGTCGCAGAAACGCTTCATGCCCTCAGGCAAATCCACACGCCGCGCCTCGCCGTGAAACCCCAGCGGGTTGTCCTTGGTGATGCTGGGTTCGTCCGCGATCGACATGGAGGCCATCGGGCGGAAGTCGGCCTTGTAGTGCACCGGCCCAAGTGTCGGGTGTCCGAATGTCCTGGCGAAGTGCTGCTTGTAGGGATCCAGCAGATGCTTCCAGTCCGTGTTGGGGCTGATACGCATGAGCATCTCGAAGGTCAACGCGCCGCCGGAGGGGATCTCCTGCGGGCGGATGTAGACCATGCGCCGCGCGTTGGGCCCGGCCTGGTCGCCCCACCAGAAGAACCCGGTGAATGCTAGGCCAGTGTTGAGCGGCGTCAGACCCACGCCGAACGTCTCGTCCGTGGCGTAGCTGCCGCCGATGCGGTTCTCGAAGCTGGGATGAAAGCCGCGGAAATCCTGCAGGTGCACCTGCATCCAGCCCGGATCCTGGCCGGCCATCCAGCCCTTGGGTGCGGAGTCAAAGAGGAAGCTCAGCCCCTCGAAGCTGGTGGCCTTGATCGTCTTGTCGGTGAAATTCTCCACCCGGGCTTTGATGCGGACATCCTCGCCCTCGAAGACATACTCGAACGTCGCGGTGGCGTCTGGGCCGACGTGGCAGACCCGCACACGAGACCGGGGCTCGATCACCTCCATCGTCTTGTCGGTGAACACCAGCGGCGCGGGGCTGGCATTGGGCTCGCGGAGCTGGGTCATGTTTCCCGCATGCCATGAGCCCTTGGCGACAGCCTTGTCGCCGACGGTGATCGCGACCAGCCCTTCGGACGTCACCTTGAACGTCGCGCCCTGCGGCGTCTTGTAGGTGAATACCTCCACCGGTGCCTTGGCGGCGGCGCTGGCAGCCGCAGTGGCCATGCGGCTTTGGTTACGTTCTGCCCCTTGAGTCGGATGCGCCATGACCATGGAGCAGATAAGTGCCGTCCACAACTGCCTCTTCATCGGCATCGGGGTCGGCATCGGGGTGGTCGGCATCGGGGTCGTATATGGACATTGGACTTTCACTTCAGTTTTGAAACTTTTGCTGTTCATTTCAGACTGATTCTTTAGAAGCGGGCTTATTGAAAATCCGGTCGAGATACCGAACCGACGCCTCAAACGCGGGACGGGCGTTATCTGAAATAATGTTGTACAGATAGCCATGCTCGCCGTTGTCTGACACAAAGATATCCGCATCGACGCCTGCCGCTTTGAGTTTCTCCACCCAGCCGATGACTGCGTTGATCGGAAATAAATTCTCCGGCTTGCTGTGAGCGACAAACACGCTACGGAATTTTTTCGGATCCATATCCGCGGGACTGACCGTCTCCGGTTTCGCGTCCCCGACGAACTGCTTCCGAATCTCGTTATCCCAAGCAAACAGATCGAATGCGACGCAATGAGCGACGCTGCCGATGATCAGAGGAATCTCTCCCGAAACAACGTCTGCGTTTTTCCAATCGAGCGCGAGAGCATGCAGCGCGAGCGTCAACTGCGAACCGGCGGACGACCCCCACGTCACCATCCGAGACACGTCGATCCCATAATCCGAACCGTTCTGTTTAATCCAATTGGCGGCTTTATAAATGTCATAGCCCATCTCCGGCCAGATTCGATCCGGCATCAAAGGATATCCCACTGACGCCGCGGCGTATCCGCGTTTCGCGAGTTCGGTCGCCGTGAGCAGATACTGTTGCCGATTCCCTGCCGACCAGCCTCCGCCATGGACGAGAAAAACGAGCGGCGCAGGTTTTGAAGATTCAGGAACATAGAGATCCATCTGACAGCGCGGATGATCGGAATAGGAGAGATTGGTTGTTAAGCGAAAAGAGGACATTGTCATGATCTCCGTTTTGCCTGGGACCTAAGCCAGGGCGCCGATCATGCGGGCGATCGCGGCGCGGACGCGGGGATGATATTTCATCGAGACCTCGCGGAAGGGCGGCCGGCCAACATCGCCACGCTTGTCAGCCAACTCAGGCGCCGCCCGCCAGTCATGCACCTTGAAGGTGTAGATCTCCGCTGTTGAGGCCCCCATTTCCTTGGCCTGCGTCAGCAGATCGGAGAGCAGCCCCATCGGCATCGGCGAGAACGTGGCCGGATCCGTCCACCACGTGTGATACTGGAACGGCTTGCCGGTTCCCGCGACCGTCGCCTGGCAGTCGGTGATGTTGCGCCGGGCATTGGCGAGAGTGGCGGCGGGGCGCACGTTCCGGAAATCGTCCGCCTGGTAGATTTCAAAGCGGTCGAAGTGACGCATGAGCCGCCGGTAGTCAACGCCCCAGTGCAGTTGGCTCCGCTGGAAGTAGTAGTCCATCTCGCTGAGCACCAGTTCGTGCCGCGGGTCACTGTCGATGGAACGATAGATCTCCACCGTGCGGCGGGCGAAGTTCTCCGCCCACTGGGCGCGGGCGTCCATCCAGTCGGTCCAGGCCGCAAAATCATCCTGCGGCGAAAGCGGGGGCTTGACCGCATCGAAGCTCCGCGGCGTCTTTTTCGGCCGGTAGCGCACCGCCAGGTTTCCAACCTCGACATAGCGCCGCTTGAGAAACTCACGATACCGGACGATATCGGCCTTGGCATAGCTCCAGAACCCAGGCATCCGCCGCACCGAGAATGAATCGTCAAAATACGCGCCGCCGAAGGCCGGGTGGTTTTTATATCCGGCCAGCGCCCGGATGTAGTCCGCCCACGGCCCCTCCACATAGCGCGCCTCGAAGATGTTCGGACGCACCAGTTCCCCGCCGTCCGAGCAGCGGACCCGGAGCGGCTTCGGAATGGCCCCCATGCAACTCGGATTCCAGACGCCCAGCGACGCCCGCAATCCGGCTTTCCCGGCCGCGTCAAGAGCCCGCTCCGTGAGATCCCGGTTCTCGACGACCGGTTTGAGGTCCACCACGCCCCGGGCGGGAACCCGGACGTTCCAGAGGACGACGAAGTCGAATCCTGTGTTCCGGATGGCGGCAAAGTCATCGGCCCACGTTTCAGGCCCTTCACAGTTGATCTGATACCACGTTCCGAATTTCATCGCATCACCTCCATGAGAATGGGCTCCGCCTCTTCGGCAAAGCCCCTACCCGCCAGAAGCGTTGCCGCACCCAGCAAACATTGGCTACACTTACTCCCTCCCACTTAGTCGACTAAGTGTGAATCCCCCCTGACTCCTGACTCCTGCCACCTGCCACCTGCCCCCTGTCCTCACACAAACGCGGTCAGGAAGCGGGCGGCGGGGATGACCCGGATGCCGGTGGCTTTGTCCACATAGTCATCGGTTCCGGTAAGGCTGACCACGTAGCGATGAGTTGTGATTCCCAGCCGTTCGCCGAAGTAGTTCAAGTGACCGAACTGGTAGTTGCAGCCCAGTTTGCACTCCACGAGCAGCCAGGGCTGCTTCTCCCATGTAATCAGGAAGTCAACTTCCCTCTTTTCGAGATCCCGAACATAGTGGAGTTCGACGTCGAAGCCGGAAACGTCCTGCTGAAAATGGCACCACTTGAGTAGGTGACTGGCCACCATATTCTCAAAGCGTGCGCCTTCGTTTGGCGTCTCCGACCAATCCCAAAGATAGTACTTGGATTCCTTCTTCAAAGCCCTGGCCAGCCGGCGATGCCAAGGCGGAACGCGGAAGACGTAGTAATTACGGGCCAGAAGTTCCATCCAGGCGGCCACAGCCTTGGGACTGACTTCCAGATCCTCGGACAGCGAGCGAAGGGAGAGCGGGGCGGCAACCCGTTCCGGGAGCATGCTGCCCAACTGTTCCACAAGAGACAGCGACCGCACGTTTTCCGTTTCCCGGATGTCTTCTCGGAGAACGCGCTCGAACCTTTCTCTGTGCCAACGGCGCAGAACGCGATCGCTGGCCGCGAACAGCGGTTCCGGAAAACCGCCGAACCGGAAAAGCAGATCCGTGGCTTCGCGCCCGGCATCCGCGAATTCCAAAGTTGGTGGTTTGTCCGTTGGGATCGGAAGCCGGGTAGAGGTCAGTTCGGTCAATGAGAACGGGTGCAGGCGATAGTGGTGGTAGCGTCCGAGAAGGGAATCGCCACCCTTGCGGAAGATGTCCAGACGCGAACTGCCGGTTACCAGAATATGTTCCTGATGTTGCCGGGTGTCCCAGATCCCTTTAATCAGATTCTTCCATCGAGCATGTTTATGCAGCTCGTCGAGGATCAGCAGATCGGTTTCCGGCTTCCATTGTTGTTGGAGAATTGCCTTGCGATGCGCACGGTTGTCCCAGTTGAGACACACAGGTTGCCGGTACATGCCGCCGATCATCTTGGCCAGCGTGGTCTTGCCGATTTGTCGGGGCCCGGCAAGAAACACCATCTTCTGGGCCAGATCCTCATGGATCGCGCTTTCAAGATATCTTTGTCGCTGTTCAGACATGGATCTTCTCCGACTTTTGTGAATGCGATGAATATGACACATAGGTCGTATTTATCAATACAAATGTGCCCTTATGTTTGTTTCTCAAGTTTGTCAGCCCGGTTGACAAACTTGCAGTCAACAAGTTCTCGATGCCGCCGTCAAGTAATGCCCTCAAGGTCGATCGGCGGATCGGTCGCTGGCTCGGACGCAATCCGGCCGCCAAACGCGTGTTCGAAGAGGATTATGATTACGATTATGATTGCGAACAAATCCTTACCAATTTTCGATTGGGCTCTTCCGGGATTTCCGTGTATTTTTTTACTGGTCTTCAGTGGACAACATCATGTTGTCGTCTTCTCCCTCGCCCCTTGGGGGAGAGGGTCGGGGTGAGGGGTTTCCGGCGATCGGGCGTAAAGCGAAGAGGGTTTGCTCCCCTATCGCGACCCAGTCACTGGAAACCCCTCACCCTAGCCCTCTCCCTCAAGGGGAGAGGGAATAGAACGAGCCCCTCGCAGTTCCTTCCAATGAAAAATCCCACACTAATCCCGGAAGAACCTTCGAGGCGCTTCCGGCTTTATGTGGGGATTTTTCATTGATCCAACCGAGAAGAATTTGAACAGAAGCCCGCGGAGATCGCGAAGAGTAGAGGGGGGGGGACGCTTCGCGGAATGCCAACATGAGTACATGTGGAGAAAATAAACGCCACGCTTCTTGGAGGAGGATTCGAGAGGGAGGAGATTCAGCCCTTCTGTCAGCTATAAAACCATCCTTTTGATGCCTGACTTTAGGACGGCAGAGTTGAAGTTGATGAGCAGTCCGACGCGGCATTGCGTTAGTCTCAGAATAGACTATGTTTCCGTGTTAATGCATTCAAATTCCTCCTCCCTCTCACTGAATTCCTTCAAGAAGGCGTGGCGTTTATTTTGGTCCCGTGTACTCACGGGAACGAAATAAACGCCACATTTGCATTTTCTTCTCTGTGGAATTATCTCCGTGACTTCGCGTCTCTAGTCCCGACTCGCCAGAGGTCGGGACGGGTGGTAAATATTGCTCCGGGAATGTGCCAAGGCATTTTCCGGTTTCCAAATCAAAACAGTTCAT
>JBIKMI010000013.1:0-21750 GCA_044359285.1 Kiritimatiellia bacterium | reverse complement strand
CGCACGGGAATGTATCTGGAGCCGACACCCGGCGAAACCGATATCAATAATATTCTGAAAATGGCCCGCGAAGGCTTGCGCCACGCCCTCATAGCCGCCCTGCACAAAGCGATATCAAGCAAAGAGCCCGTGTACACCCGGGGCCTGAGCGTCAAAACCAATGGCCATTTCACAACCATCGACCTGACGATCCGCCCGGTGTTCAAAGCCCCGGTCGATAGTCAAGCCCCTGTCACCGCCCCCCCCCGCCCCCCTCTGTATCGGGTCATTCTGAATGAGGCGGAACCAGTGGGCCGCGGGCAGGAGGCGGCGAGCAGCGGGCAGGAGGCGGCGAGCAGCGGGCAGGAGGCGGCGAGCAGCGGGCAGGAGGCGGCAATAGAGTCGCTCAGGAGGGAGTTGCGAATCAAGGAGGAGTGCCTTCAGAGCATTAACGAGGAAATGGACACCTCCAACGAGGAGCTAAAGTCTTCTAACGAGGAAATGCAGTCCGTAAATGAAGAGTTACAGTCCACCAATGAGGAACTCGAAACCTCCAAAGAGGAATTGCAATCCATCAATGAGGAGCTCGCCACGGTCAATGCTGAACTTCAAACCAAGGTGACCGACCTGTCGCGGACCAATAACGACATGAATAACCTGCTGGCTGGCACCGGCATTGCCACTGTTTTTGTGGATTATAAAATGAACATCATGCGTTTCACCCCCAGTGCCACCCAGATGATCAACCTGATCCCGGGAGATATCGGCCGGCCGGCCGCTCACCTCGCCTCCAATCTGGTCGGGTACACGGGGCTGTTGTCCGATGCGCAGGCGGTACTGAGCTCCCTGATTCCCAAGGAGCTGGATGTGCAAACCTCTTTTGGCAAGTGGTACACGATGCGGATCCAACCCTACCGCACGCTCGAAAATGTGATCGAAGGGGTGGTGATCACGTTTGTCGAGAACACGGAATTAAAAACGCTGCGTCGCCTGGCCACCGTGGTATTGGACTCGAACGACGCCATCATCGCGCAGGGCCTGGATGGAACGGTGCTGGCCTGGAATTCGGGCGCGGTACGCCTATATGGCTGGAGCGAGGCCGAGGCCCTGACCATGAACATTCGTGATTTGATTTCGGAAAACCAACGGGAAAACGCCTTGTCCGTGGTGAAACAGTTGAGTCATGCGGCGGTGTTAGCGCCGTACCGCATCCAGCGGATTGCCAAGGATGGCGGAATCGTGGAAGTGATGTTGACGGCCACTGCACTCGTCAATAATGCCGGTAAAGTGTATGCGATCGCCACGACGGAACGGGAAGTCGGAAAGGCGGGGTGAAGTGGCAACCCTTCAGGGGGCGCAGCGACTCCTGGGCAGAATACGAAAGGGTGACGACTATGACAAACGAACACATTGATACGAATTCCGACACCATCTCCTCCACCCTCCGCCGCCGGGCTGAAGCCATCGCGCAAGGCTATACGCCTGCCTCGCCTGTCGATCTTAATACCCAGTCGCCCGAGAAATTGCGCCAGGCCCTCCACGAACTGCATGTCCATCAAATCGAGCTCGAAATGCAAAACGAGGAGTTGCGCCGCGCTCAAACCGAACTCCAGGCTCTTCAGGCGCGCTATTTCAGCCTCTACGATCTGGCCCCCGTAGGCTATCTCACCCTCAGCGAAAAGGGGTTGATCCTGGAGGCCAACCTGACCGCCGCCGAGTTGCTGGGCTCGACCCGAACCGCGCTCACCCAAAAGCCCATCTCCACGTTCATCTTCTACGACGATCAGGATACGTACTATCAACACCGCAAAACACTCCTTGAGACCGGCACCCCGCAATCGTGTGATCTCAGACTGGTGAAACAAGATCTAACCGTCTACTGGGCAAACCTGTCGGCCACCATGGCACGGGAGCCGGATATCGCACCCATTTGCCGCCTCGTCATCAGTGATATCAGTGAACGCAAACAAACCCTTGAGGCGCTGCGTCTCAAAAACCTGGTGTTTGACGAGTCACTGGCCGCCAATAGTATCACCGATCTGAACGGGGTCATCACCGAAGTCAATGCGATGTTTGTCAAAATCTGGGGTTATGCCAAAGCCGAGGCCATCGGTAAACCGATCCTCCATTTTTTAAATGATCCTGCCGAAGCCACGCTGATCCTTACCGCCCTGACAGGGACGGGAGCGTGGGAGGGCGAATATGTCGCCAAAAAACAGGACGGCTCCACCTTTACGGCCCATAGCATTGCTACCGCCGTCCGCGATGAGAACGGTCAAACGATAGGCTACCAATCGTCAGTCATGGATATCACGGAGCGCAAGCATTCCGAGGCCGAGCGCCTGAAAACACAGAAGCTGACAAGTGTCGGGATCCTCGCGGGTGGCATTGCCCACGATTTCAATAATATCCTCATGGGCGTGTTTGGTAACATCTCTTTGGCCAAAAAAGAAGTCCCCCCGGATAGTCCGGGTCTCAGGCCGCTCGAAAACGCCGAAAAGGCCATGGCGCGCGCCATTCGCCTGACCAAACAGCTGCTGACCTTCGCCAAAGGCGGTGACCCCGTCAAAGAGAATATCTGCCTTAAGACCATTGTCGGGGAGGTCGCCCGCTTTGACCTGACTGGCAGCAATGTCACGCTGGTCTATCAGCCGGCGGAAAATCTGTGGCGGGTCCAGGCCGACAAGGGCCAGATCCAGCAGGTGATCTCGAATCTCACCACCAATGCCCGCCAGGCCATGCCGAATGGGGGCCACCTGTACATCACCCTGGAAAATGCGGAAATCCGGGACGACTCTATCCCGCCCCTTCATCATGCCAAGTATCTCAAAATCACGATCCGGGATGAGGGGTGCGGGATTGAGCCCAGAATCATTGAACAGATCTTCGAACCCTACTTCACGACCAAGAATACCGGCAGCGGGCTGGGCCTGGCCACAGCCTACTCCATCATTAAACGACACGGCGGCCATATCGGGGTGATCTCGGAACTGGGCAAGGGCACCACCTTCACGATTTATCTTCCCACCTCTGAATCCCAGACGGTCCCGCCCGCGCTTCCGCCCATCACCAAGCCTGCACCCTTAACCCATGTTCCCAAACTACTGGTATTGGATGACGAGGAGTTCATCCGCATGATCATTCCGCGCTGGTTGAAGCCGTTGGGCTGCGAGGTGATATCATGTGAAAACGGACGCCAGGCAGTTGAACTTTATAAACAAGCCCTCGAGGCAGGCAAGCCCTTTGACCTGCTCATCCTCGATCTCACCATCCCCGGCGGGATCGGGGGACAGGCAGTGCTCAGGGAGATCCTGGCACTCCATCCCGCGGCCCGGGCGATCGTGTCCAGCGGTTATGCCGAAGGCCCCATCATGGCCAATTTCAGCACCTACGGGTTTAAGGGCGTGCTCGCCAAACCCTACACCGAGCAGCAGCTCCAGGAAGTGGTGACGACGGTGTTGGAGTAATCCCGCCGGCAGACAAATCGAGAGAAAGACTTCACCACTAATTCAAGAAATAAAAGAAATCCAGATTAAGAAAAGAGTTTGAACAGAAGCTCGCGAAGACCGCGAAGAGAAATTATTCCCTGCGCAAGTCTCTGCATACCGTTTTGTTCTTCAATTCGTAAAACATTTATTTTCTTCTTCGCGATCTTCGCGAGCTTCTGTTTAAAATTCTTATCTGGATTTCTTCATTTCCCGATTAGTGGTGAAAAACGGCCTCGCGTCCGGGGAAGAGGCCCTGCAGATTATTTCCCGGAAAGCGCCGCATCTCATCTTATTGGACCTGATGATGCCGGGGCTGGATGGTTTGGAGATTTGCCGGCTGCTCAAGGCCAAACCCGAAACGGCAGCCATCCCGGTTATCATGGTTTCCGCCAAGGGCGAGGACGCGGATATGGTAAAAGGTCTGGAACAGGGGGCAGACGACTATATTACCAAGCCTTTCAATATGAAGGTGCTACTCGCCCGGATTCACACCGCACTACGCCGGCGTGAACCACACCCACTCCAGACGGATGACTTACCTAAGGCGCCGGATGCGGTCATTAATTTGTTGCGGCAGGTCGAAGGCGGCCTGCTGTCGAAGATCTTCGACATCAAGTAATACCCCCATCCGGAGCCCTCGCCATTTTCTAACCGTCCCCTCACCCGATTTTAACAGTAGGGCCGTATGATGACGCCATTATGCAAACGTTCCATACTCTTAACTGTCCGGACGTCCCCTCTCCCGCATGGCATCTTCCCGACTGGGGAATTGCCCAACTCGCCACCCGTTTAGGGCGGAAGATTTTCCAAATAGACAAATTGGCGGATCTGTATGCTGGAATCCAGGAGACGCCTGATTCCCGCCCGTTTGCGGATCGCGCCCTCTCCCATCTGGATGTCCGCTACACCATTACGCAAGGTAATCTGGACGCGATTCCCCGCGAAGGCCCCTTGCTGATCGTCGCCAATCACCCCTTTGGCGGGGTCGAAGGGCTGATCCTGCTGAGCCTCCTGAACGCCGTCCGGCCCGATATCAAGCTGCTGGCTAATCAGGTGCTATCCGGAATACCGGAACTTCACCGGCACACGATCCTCGTAGACCTCCTGGGCGACTCAACCGCTACTGCAAGGAATGCGGCACCTGTGCGACAAAGTCTGCGGTGGCTGAAACACGGTGGGGCATTGGGCCTGTTCCCATCCGGCGAAGTAGCTCACCTTAACCTGGCCCGCAGGCGGATCTGTGAATCCGACTGGCATGAGACCGTCGCCCGGCTGGCCCGGCATAGCGGGGCCTCCGTTCTTCCCGTTTTTTTCGAGGGGGCAAACGGGCCTCTCTTCCAGATAGCCGGTCTGATTCATCCCCGACTGCGGACCGCCCTGCTTGCCAGGGAAATTATCAATAAGGCCGGGCGTCAACTCAATATCAGCATTGGACAGGTGCTCCATCCCGATATGTTTGCGCAGTTTCCTGATGACAGCGCACTCACCCGTTACTTGAAGATGCGCGTGCAATGTCTGGGGATCGCCCGTACTGCCCGGGAGAAACGGAAGGCACGCCCCGTTCAGCAACACCGCCAGCGGCCCGTGTTACCCGCCGTTGCCGCCTCCAGTTTGGTCAAAGAAATTTCATGGCTGCGCCCGGAGCAAAAGTTGCAGGAAGTCGGGGACTACCAAGTCTATATTGCGACGGCCAATCAGATTCCCTGTGTGATCCATGAAATTGCCCGTTTGCGCGAAGTGACGTTCAGGGCGGTGGGAGAAGGCACTGGTAACGCTTTGGATATCGATGTATTTGACCGGATCTATCAGCACCTGTTTGTGTGGAACAAAAGCACATCCGAAGTGGTCGGGGCGTATCGCCTCGGCCTGATTGATAAAATCACCCCCCAATATGGTATTGAGGGGCTCTATACCAACACGCTTTTCCGGTATGACTGGGAATTCATAAACACGTTAGGCTCCGCCATCGAGATCGGTCGCTCTTTCGTCCGCCAGGAATACCAGCGCAAACACCTGCCGCTCCTGCTCCTCTGGAAAGGAATCGGCGCGTTTGTGGCAAAGAATCCGGAATACCGGAACTTGTTCGGGACGGTGAGCATGAGCAATCACTATCATCACACCTCACGCCAGTTATTGGCCCGTTTCTTCGAGCAGGCAACAAGGGAACGGCCGTTCCAACCCTCCGTGCGCCCCCGCCATCCATTACGGATAAAGGGAAATCGGGATGGAGAGACCCTGGACCCTGCCTGTCGGATTCCTGATTTGGAGACGTTATCCGAGATGGTCGGCGAAATTGAGGCGGACGGCAAAAAGGTTCCCGTGTTAATCCGTCAATACCTCAAAATGGGAGGGCAGATCGTGTCATGCAATGTCGACCCCAAGTTCAGCATGACTCTTGACGCACTGATCGTGGTGGATTTAGTGCACACCGATCCCCGCCTTCTGGAGCTCTATATGGGAGAAGCAACGGCGTCCTATCTTGGACATCACGGCATGGTGACTGAATCAGATCGGCAGGCCCGCTGCGCCTGAGATGAACCATGCCTAAATCACACATATTTATTGTGGAGGATGAACCGGATATTGCCGACTTGCTTTCCTATAACCTTACTCGCGCGGGATATAAAGTCAGCGTGGCCAACCGGGGTGACCAGGCCATAGGCGAAATTTTCCGCTGGCAACCCAGCCTGATCCTGCTCGACCTGATGTTACCCGGCCTCGGGGGTATTGAAATCTGCCGCCAGTTGAAAGCCAAACCTGAAACCGCAAAAATCCCCATTATCATGGTGACCGCCCGGGGTGATGAAACCGACATCGTGGTCGGGTTGGCGATGGGCGCGGATGACTATATCGTCAAACCGTTCGGCATCAATGTGGTCCTGGCGCGTATTCATGCCGTGTTGCGCCGTCCGGACAAAGTGCCCGCTGGCGCAGCCGAAACCCTTAAGATACACGATATCACGATCAATCCCGGTCGCCATGAAGTGATTTGCGGGAAGACGGCGATCGAACTCACCGTATCGGAATTCCGCTTGTTCCATTTTCTCGCCCGGCGGCCCGGCTGGGTGTTCACCCGCGAGCAGATTGTGGACAGCATCAAGGGCGATGATTACATCGCAAGCGATCGCACCGTGGATGTCCAACTGGTCTCACTGCGAAAAAAGCTCGGGAAACGCGGGGAATACATTGAAACGGTCCGGGGCGTCGGCTACCGCTTCAAGCCCTAGTGTCCCGTCAGCCGAGTTCGCTCAAGAAAGACTTCACCACTAGTACTCCGGCCATTAAATAGTAGCGAAAATCAAAATTTACCACCCGCCGAGTACGGCTAGAGACGCAGAGACACAGAGAATCCCGCCAGGCAAGAAGAGAATGTCGCGGCATTTTCGTTCGGGAGTACCCGAGCCAAAAATCCCGCGCCGGTTTCTTGGAGCCATAGATCGAGAAAGAGGAGGAAATTCCCCTCTCCTCCCCCTCTTGGTCTTCCTCCAAGAAACCGTGGCGTTTATTTTCTCCACATGTATTCATGTGGAAAAATTAACGCCACATTTGTATTTCTTACCCTTCGAAGCTTGCGCAAAAGAGGGTCTTCTCTGTGTCTCTGTGCCTCAAGCCTGGTACTCCAGGCGGGTGGTGAAGTCTTTTTCTCTTACAGGACACTAGGGTTCCAGCCGCGACAGCAGGGACGGGGTAACCAGCCAGACGAGCCGGCCATGTCCCTCTGTCATCCGGCCATCGAACTCGAGGCAACAGAGTCCGGATTTTTTGAGGGCAATGGCGTCTGTCATCCCCCCCAGGGTCAGACATGCGGCCAGAATGGCCAGATCCGGCATATGCCCCACCAGCATCACGGACTCCTCCTCGCAGGTCTTTAGCCACGTCAGGATCCGGGCCACATCCGATCCCGCCTTTAACGATTCCAGGATCGCAAGCGGTGCAGACGGTTTCAGAATCTCGCAGGCGATCTCCGCGGTTTCCCGGGCCCGCACCAGCGGACTCGTCCAGATGCGGTGCGGCCGGCATACCTTGCGCAGCCGGCGGAGCACGGTCGCGGTGCATTCCCGCCCCTCCCGCGTCAGCATTCGCCCTGCATCCGTAGTCACGCCATGCTCTCCGATATCAACCGCACTCCCATGCCGCAATAAATAGAGTTTCATAAGTCTCCTGCCACTTGATGGTTCGTTCCACTTACTATACTCGCTACGGGAGTGCCGACAAGCGATGGTTAATTTTCTTCTTTGTGTCTCCGCACCGCCGTGGTAAATCTTATTAATCCAATTTTTTTGAAGCTTTTCTAAATCCTCAGGAAAGTGACATGCGCACATCATGAGTGAGAATAAGCCAATCCAAACGCCACATACAAAACGAGCTAGCAAATCTCTTCCTGCGGTGCGTAGGGCTGTCAGGCTTTCACCTTCACCGCGGGTGAATGAGGCTGCGCTCCTCGCCGATCTGCGCGGACTGATACAATCCGCTCGCCAGCGTGTCGCCACCGTGGCCAATGCCACAACGACAATGCTCTGCTGGCATGTAGGTTGCCGCCTCTTGAAGGACAACCTACAAGATAGTCGTGCGGAATACGGGAAACGAATTCTCGTGACACTGTCACGAGAATTGACGACTGATTACGGGCGTGGGTTTAGCTACGCTGAAATAGCCCGCATGATACAATTTTGCCAAGTTTTCCCTGATAAAGGGATTGTTGCAGCCCTGTCGCAACAATTGAGCTGGTCTCATTTTCATGCGCTCCTTCCCATCAAGGACCCTCTCGCACGCGACTTCTACGCCGAAATGTGCCGCATTGAACGCTGGGACGTACGCACACTTCGAAAAAAGATCGGTGGCATGTTGTACCAACGCACCGCTCTCTCTAAAAATACCAAGGCAGTTATAACCTCGGAAATCGCCAGTCTCCGCGATGGCCGGATGACCCCGGATACGGTGTTCCGCGATCCCTATTTCCTCGATCTTCTCGGGTTGAAAGGCGCTTATAGCGAACAGGATCTGGAGAGTGCCATTTTGCGGGAAATTGAAGGTGTGCTACTGGAACTGGGTGCCGGTTTCTCGTTTGTTGCCCGGCAGAAGCGCATGAGCGTGGGGAAGGATGATTTTCATCTCGATCTTCTTTTTTACCATCGCTACCTCCATAGACTCGTCGCGGTGGAACTGAAACTGGAATCCTTCCAACCCGCCCATGTCGGACAGATGGATCTCTATCTCCGCTGGCTGGACAAACATGAACGCGCTCCCGGCGAGGAATCCCCAATTGGTCTTATCCTTTGCGCATCATCTGATGCGGAGCAGGTGGAACTCCTTCAGCTCGATGCCAAATCCATTCGTGTCAGCGAATATCTAACCGAACTGCCCCCCCTGAAGTTGCTCCAGACTCGCCTCCACCAGGCATTGGAGCACGCCAGAGAGCAGTCCGCCAGACGGACACCATGAACTCAACTCTCAACGATCGACTCCCTCATCGCCGTGAAGTAACCGGACTTCTGAAGGGCAACCTCAAGAATACCCGGATTGCCTATATCCGTATCGACACCATCCTCGCCCAGGTGTTGGATAAAAAGCTCTACGGCGCCGGTTGCACGGGAACCCGGAACGGCGCCATATAACAGCGTTGTAAGGTGTTGAAGAAAGACATGTTACAAAAAGTCCAGCCGGCTGGACTTTTCTGTCTGGCACCCTAATTTTATCCTGAAAATCTCGTTCATCGATCTTATATGATGGGAATTGATTCCCTGTGGGAGGGGCGCTGTGCGCCGCGACAGGCTCAACGGGGTGATTGATCTGGGCAGGAGTCGCCGCGCATATCACGCCTCCCACAAGAGGAAGAAAGGAGACTCCTGCCAGTAGATAGCTCTTGCGGGATCCATGTATACACGAAAGTAACCCTAACCGATTTCTAACTTCCCCCTCACTCTCCCCTTACATGGTTGCGATTTAATGGTTGCCATGAATCAACAACCAAACACAACAAGGAGAAACAAAGAGATGAAGAAAGTAATGGCAGGATTAGTATTGATGGCGGGCGTGAGCGGAACGTGCCTGGCGGCAGAGACCCCTGCGCCCGCGGCCACACCGGCTCCCGCCCCGAAGACCTGGGCGGATTCGATCACCCTCAAGGGCGACTTCCGGTATCGGTATGAAACGATCAATGACGACACCAAAAAAAATGCCGACAAGGAGACCTATACCCGCGAGCGCGACCGGATTCGCGCCCGGCTCGCCGCCGAAGCCAAGGTGAATGACCGGACCAAGGCCGGCATCGGAATTTCCACCGGGGGCAGCGATCCCATCTCGGGCAATCAAACCCTGGGCGATGGCGGCAGCAAGAAGGAGATGCGGCTGGATCTGGCTTACATCGACTTCAAGGCATTCGAGGCAGCCGCCACCGATGTGAGCCTGGTGGCCGGTAAAATGAAGAATCCCTTCATGACCATGAATGATGACCTGATGTTTGACGGTGACCTGAATCCTGAAGGCGCGGCCCTCAAGGCCCAAACCGGCAATGAGGTGGTGACCCTTTATGGGAATGCTGCTACTTTCTGGATCCAGGAACGGGACAGCAAGGATCCGGGTCAGCTGTTGGCTGGACAGGGAGCGCTGAAGTTCCAGTTCATTCCGGAAATCTCTTTGACCCTGGGCGCCAGCTACTACGGCTTCCAGAACATGGAGGGGTATGACGTGATTGACTGGGAAAACAAGAACAACTCCTATGGCAACAGCACGAAAACGGGCTCCATCAGCGGAACCACCACCAACAAGGCCTGGGCGACTGAGTTTACCCCCGTGGTGTACTTTGCCTCACTTGATATGTGGGTCGCCGGCGTACCGGTCTCGATCTTCGGCCAGGAACTCTCCAACACCGATGCTGACACCTTGGATCAGGGTCATCTGTACGGTGTGTCCGTTGGCAAGGCCAAACGGGTGGGCACCTTTGAGGCCGGTTACAGCTATACCGAGCTTGAAAAAGATGCCACGTTGGGCATGTGGACGGATTCCGACCGCTGGGGCGGCGGCACCGATGGCAAAGGCCACAAGGTCTATGCCAAGTACCAGATCATGAAGAACCTCCAGTTGGGCGGGGCGTACTTCAAGGATGACAAGGGGATCGCCAAGGGCGGAACGGATTATGACCGGCTGCAACTGGATCTGGTGGCGGCGTTTTGAGGATGTGAGACGTGAGATGTGAAACGAGAAATGTGAAATGCAAAAAAGAAAACATTATGAAAAAAATAAATAAACTGATGTCGATGATGGCGGTGGTGGGAATGGGTGTCGGAGCGGCGGTGGCCGGCGACGCTAACTCGATTGTGGTGGATGGGTCAACCACGGTGGGTCCGATCGCGAAGGCGTTTGCCGAGTATTACATGGGAAAACACCAGGGGGTCAGTATTACGGTGAGCGAATCGGGCAGTGGCAATGGAGCCAAAAGCCTGATCAATGCCGCCTGCGATGTGGCCACCATGTCACGCCCGATGAAGATCTCGGAGAAGAAGGCCGCCCAGGAGGCCGGCGTGCTCGCGATTGAATATATCGTGGCTCTGGACGGGCTGGCGGTCATCGTGCACCCCTCGAATTCCCGGGGCAATCTGACGATCGAGCAGATCCGGGATATCTACACGGGCAAGATCACCAACTGGAAAGAGCTCGGCGGTCAGGATCAGAAGATTGTGGTTATCAGCCGTGACACCAACAGTGGCACGTATGAGAGCTTCAATGAGCTGGTCATGAAGGGTGCCAAGCTTAAGGGCGGCGCGGAATATGTGGGCAGCGGTGGCGCGATCCGCCAGCGCGTGCTGAGCACTGAAGCCGCCATCGGTTATGTCGGGCTCGCCTTCACTGAGGGCGTCAAGACGTTGCAGGTGAATGGAGTCACGCCTACGGCTGAGACCGTCATTGACAAGACCTACCCGATTGCCCGTCCGCTGCACATGTACACGAACGGTCGTCCGAAAGAGGGAACGCCCCTTTTTGGCTACGTGAACCTGTACAAGACCGATGAAGGCAAGCGCATCATCGAAGATACCGGGTTTGTGCCGGTGAAGTAATCACGCGGGAAGGTTAGGGGTTATTCGTTATGAGTTTTCGGGACTTTCCCGACAACAACCAACGAATAACCTTTAACCCTTTTCACTGGCGTCCCATAGGTCCGCCAAGGCTTTAGCGATTTAGGCTTTAGTCTGTTAGGTTAAACGACAAAAAATGGTTTTTAAAATTTCAGAAATGCTTTGGAGTGAAAACAAGCAGAAATGCACGAATTTCCTAACAGTCTACAGCCTAAAGCCTAAAATCCTGCGTCCTATGGGACGCTAATGAACCCTTTTTTTACCATGAGCAATAATATGTCCCAATCTCAAACTGTCGCCGGGCGCGAGGGCTCATCCCTGTTATTGAGCCATCGTGCCCGGCGACAACAGCGTGTGATGGGAATTCTCGGGTCCGGCTTCCTTCTGGCCGTGACCTCGCTCTCGACTTTTGCCGTTCTATTTATTTTCTATTTTATCGCCCGCGATGCGCTGCCCTTCTTTCACCTTCAGGGCTTCACCCAGTTTTTCACCAGCACCCACTGGTATCCCTCGGCGGCCACCCCGGAATTCGGCTCGTTGGCTATTTTTATAGGGAGCGGACTCGTCACCCTCGGGGCGGCGCTGGTCGCCGTCCCGCTCGGTATCACGGCGGCCGTGTGCCTGAGTGATGTGTTGCCTTTTGCCGTCAGGCAGGTGGTTAAGCCTGTGATTGAGATCCTGGCCGCCATTCCTTCGGTCGCCTACGGGTTTTTCGCCCTGGTTGTGTTTGCCCCCCTTCTTCAGGAGCGGGGCGGCCAACTCCTCCAGGTGGCGAGCTGGATCATCGGCACACCGATGGCCCTCCTCGCCATCGTGGTGGTCAGTGACCTGCTGACCGACCGGATTTCAACCGGCCAGCGAGCCCGGGTGCGCTGGGCGTTAATGGCCGGTCTGGGCGGGGTGGCCTTCTGGGGCCTCTGGACTCTCGGGGCATCACTGGGCGGCATTACGGTCAACAGCGGAACCAATGCATTGAATGTATCCATCATCCTCGGCATCATGGCCCTCCCCACCGTGGTGAGCGTCGCGGAGGATGCCATCCAGGCCACAGGCCGCGAGTTGCGGGAAGGGAGCTACGCGTTGGGTGCCACCCGGTCTGAAACCATTCTCAAAACCATTCTCCCGGCGGCCAGCAGCGGTATTATGGCGGCGGTCATCCTGGGGGTGATGCGCGCCGTGGGTGAAACCATGGTGGTCTGGATGGCCTCGGGCAATGCCGCCCAGATCCCCCAGCCCTGGTACAATATGCTCCAACCGGTCCGCACCCTGACGGCCACTATTGCCGGGGATATGGGTGAGGCCGATCAGGCGACCGGCTCTGAACGATTCCATGTGCTTTTCGCCATGGCACTTTGCCTCCTGGTCTTTTCGTTCGTCTGTAATCTGGTCAGCGAATGGGGCGTGCGCCGCACCCGCCGGAAAGTGGGGAAATAAACCATGCGCCTGGAAACCCGGAAAATGCTGGATCGCTCATTCACCGCCTCGGGAGTGCTGGCCATTGTCCTGATGAGCTCCGCGCTGGTGATTTTGCTGGCCCCGATGTTCGTCCGGGGTGTCGGCGCCATCTTCTTTACCGGCACGGTGGAACACCGTCGGCTGATGCTGGAAAAATTTGAACGGGGTAACCGCCAGGGAATTGAGTCTGAAATAGCCTCAGCCCAGGCGGCCCGCGCACCGGTCCACCGGATGGTGGCGGAGTTCGAAACCCAGATGGACGCCATGCCCTCTGCCGAACGCCGGAAAGTCCTGCCCGCCTTCAAGGAATTCAAGAAAGCGCTCAGCGCCCTTCTCGGTCCGGCCCCCGGCGCCCCCCGCCCCATGTTGATGCGGGATCAATTCGGCCAGACCCGCTGGGACCGGGCCCAGGTGAAGCTGGAACGTGTCCTCTTCCGCGAGGAGTGGGACTACAGTCACCCCGAGCGGGGCAGTCTCAAAGTGCTCAAGCCGCGGGCTGAAATTTTCGCCGGCACCGCGCTGGCCCCCTTGTTCCCTTACCTTTCCGCCAACCTTGACAAGATGTTATTGCCCCGCAAAACGGTGTATTGGCAATTCTTGACGGACGAATCCTATGACTCGCACTTCTTCGGAGGCATCTGGCCGGAATTGCTGGGAACCCTTTACCTGACCGTCGGCGCCATGCTCTTTGCCATCCCGATGGGATTGATCGCGGCCATCTACCTGACCGAATATGCGCCTGAGAACGCGTTCGTGAGTTTCCTGCGGACCTGTATCAGCACGCTGGCCGGGGTGCCCAGTATCGTCTTCGGTCTATTCGGGCTGGCCTTCTTCATCAATACCCTCGGGGTATCCCATTCCAAGAGTGTGCTGGTAGGGTCCATGACCCTGGCCTTGATGATCCTGCCAACCGTCATCCGGGCCTCGGAAGAAGCCATTCTATCGGTACCCCGGACGTATAAAGAGGCCGCCCTGAGCCTGGGGGCCGGACGCTGGCACACCGTCATGACCATCATCCTGCCTGCCGCCTTGCCGGGGATCCTCACCGGCATCGTGATCAGCATGGGCCGTGCGGCCGGTGAGACGGCGCCGATTATCTTTACCGCGGCCGTCAGCGTCGGCAAACCTCTGGCCCTGTGGCAGGTCTTCAGCCACCCGACGCCCGCACTCTCCTGGAATATTTACAATCTGGCGACCGAGCACGAGGCGATGGACGAAATCCGGCACGTCCAGTATGGGCTGGTGCTGGTGCTCGTCACTCTGGTCCTGTTATTGAATCTGGCGGCCATCCTGTTGCGGGCCCGGGTCGCCAAACGGCTGAGAGGCTAAAAGGAGAAGGACGATGAATCACTCGACACACATAGTGGATGCGAAAGGCCAGGGCACAACTTCGCCCGGGGCAGCTCATGTTCAGGCAGCGGACTTTTCCGTCTATTACCGCACCAATCACGCCGTCAAGAATGTCCATTTATCATTCACCAGCGGTCTGGTGACCGCCATCATCGGTCCCAGCGGTTGCGGCAAAAGCACCCTGCTACGGGCCGTGAACCGGATGAATGATCTGGTTCCCGGCTGCAGGACGACAGGCGAGCTTCTGTTTGATGGGCAGAGCGTCTATTCTCCAAATATTGACGTGGTAACCCTGCGGCGCCGGATCGGGATGGTCTTTCAGAAGCCGAACCCGTTCCCGAAATCGATCTTTGACAACGTGGCCTATGGTCCGCGTCTTCATCGGCAGGTCAGCCAGAGCGAGTTGGGGGAGATTGTCGAACGCAGTCTGACAGGGGCGGCCTTATGGGATGAGGTCAAGGATCGTCTGCAACAGAATGCGTTGGGCCTCTCAGGGGGCCAGCAGCAACGCCTCTGTATCGCCCGGGCACTGGCGGTGGATCCCGAAATACTGCTGATGGATGAGCCCACGTCAGCCCTGGACCCCAGAGCCACCCTGAAAATCGAGGATCTGATTGCCGATCTACGCGGGAAGTACACCATCATCATTGTGACGCACAACATGCAACAGGCGGCCCGGGTCTCGGACTTTACGGCCTTTATGTACGAAGGCTCGTTGATTGAATACGGCCAGACGACGGCGATATTTACCAAGCCGAAGGAGAAGCAGACGGAAGATTATATTACGGGCCGGTTCGGGTGAGCGATAGTCCCCTCACCTTGATCCTCTCCCTCAAGGGGAGAGGAAACAGACAGCAACTCCCTCTCCCTTGAGGAAAGAGGAAACAGACAGCAACTCCCTCTCCCTTGAGGAAAGAGGAAACAGACAGCAACTCCCTCTCCCTTGAGGAAAGAGGAAACAGACAGCAACTCCCTCTCCCTTGAGGGGAGAGGGGCGGGGTGAGGGTGATGGTTTAGACAGACAAAGGAGACCATATGAGAATTCATTTTCAACGTGAGATTGACAAGCTGAAACTGCAGATTCTTGAGATGTGTGCGAATGTCGAGGAAGCGGTTTCGGATGCGGTGAAAGCGGTCGAGACCCGGGACGTCGCCCTGGCCACGTCGGTGCTCGAACATGAGAACCAGACTAACGCCAAGGAGGTCGATATCGAGGAGGAGTGCCTTAAAATCCTTGCCTTGCATCAGCCTGTGGCGGCGGATCTACGCTATCTGATTGCCGTCCTTAAAATTAACAATGACTTGGAGCGAATTGGAGATCTGGCGGCCCACATCGCACAGGGCGCCCAGCTCTTGTGCGAGATGCCGCCCATTGAAATCCCCCTGCAACTGGGCGAGATGGCCGCCACCTCGCAGCACATGTTAAAAAAAGTGCTGGACGCCTTTGTCAACGTAGATCTCGCCGCCGCGCGCGGGATACGCCTGGCGGACTCGGAACTGGATGCCCTCAACCGGGCGATGACCGCCCGCCTCAAGGCGGAAATCTCGCGCCGGCCAGAACACCTTGAACCCCTGCTCAAGCTGATGCATATTTGCCGCCACCTCGAACGGATCGGCGACCATGCCACGAATATTGCCGAAGATTTGATCTACCTGATTGAAGGGAAAATCGTCCGCCACACCTCGGAACCGCAATCCTAGGTTGATAACCTCCTCTCTTTTTGGTCTTATCTAGCGGGGATACCAAAATGGCTTCTCCTGTTGAAAAGGCTTTGATCATGGCTAAAAGAAAACCTGCACGCTGCATTGGAATCCTGACCTCCGGCGGGGACTGTCCCGGCTTGAATGCCGCCATCCGGGGCGTTGCCAAGGCCGCACTCCATCATGACATGAAGGTCATCGGCATCCTTGACGGGTTCCGGGGTTTGGTTGAGAACCGCACCATTCCCATTGAGGACCTGCAGGTCAGCGGCATCCTGACGCTCGGGGGGACCTTCCTGGGCTCCAGCCGGGACAAGCCCCATAAGATGAAGATGGGCAACAAGGTGATGGACATGACGGATGTCGCGATCGCCAATGCCCGCCGGTTGCAGCTGGATTGTCTCGTCTGCCTGGGCGGGGGCGGCACCCAGAAGAATGCGCTGCATCTTCACAAGTCGGGTGGCATCAATGTGCTGACCCTTCCCAAGACGATCGATAATGATGTCGCCATGACAGATATTTCGTTCGGCTATGACACCGCGCTGGGTATCGCTACCGAAGCCATTGACCGGCTCCACACCACCGCCACCAGCCATCATCGCATCATTGTCTGCGAGATCATGGGCCATGCGGCAGGGTGGCTGGCCCTGGGTGCCGGGATTGCCGGCGGGGCGGATGTAATCATGATCCCGGAAATTCCCTATGACCTGAAAGTCGTGGCCGAGCACCTCCGGAATCGCCGTCACCAGGGCAAGCGGTTTTCGATTGTTGCCATCGCCGAAGGCGCCATTTCCAAAGAAGAAGCCAAGGCCTTAGCAAGGGGATTTAAGGCCGGCAAAAAGAAACCGGATCCTTTTTCACCCAGCATTGACACCAACGGCATTCATCTGGTGAAGGAACCGATGTCGAGCCGCGTCGCCCGGCAAATCCAGCAGTTGACCGGCCTCGAAGCGCGGGTCACGTCCCTCGGCCACGTCCAACGTGGAGGGACCCCCTCCGCCGCGGATCGCCTGCTCTGCACGCGGCTGGGCACCAAGGCGGGCGAACTGCTTATGCACGGGATCTATAATGTCATGGTGGCCGTACGGGGCGAAGAGTGTGTGCCGGTTCCGCTGGAAAAAGTGGCCGGTATCGTCAAGTATGTCCCGATGAACCACCCCTGGGTCAATACGGCCCGGCTGGTCGGGACCTGCATGGGGGATGTCCCGGGAGTATGAGATGACCGCCCCCAGGCCCCATGCCCGCAGAAGCCGTAACAAACCCGCACCGGGCTCCCGCTTCCTGGATCGCGACTTGAATTGGCTGGAGTTCAACCGCCGGGTCCTGAATGAGGCGTTGGACGAACGGACCCCTCTTTTGGAACGGGTCAATTTCCTTGCCATCTTCACTTCCAATCTGGATGAGTTCGTGATGAAGCGGGTCTATGGCTTGCGCGAACAGATCTGGGCAGGTGTGAAAAGTCCGGATCCGTCCGGCCAGCAGACCTCCGAGGGATTGCTGCACGCCATCCATACCACCATTCAGGAAATGTTGAACCGGCAGGCAGAGGGCTACCACCACACGATCAAGCCGGCCCTGGCCGCCGAGGGGATTCACCTCCTGGGCTGGGACAAGCTCACGGAGGAGGAAAAGCGGGTTGCCACTGTGATTTTCGACAAAACCGTATTCTCGGTGCTGACGCCCCTCTCCGTCGATGTGGGTCATCCGTTTCCCTTTATCTCCAACCTCTCGCTCTCCCTCGCCCTCACCCTCAACGACCCCTCCACCGGGACCAGCGCCTTCGCCCGCGTCAAAATCCCGAACACGCTGCCGCAGTGGATCCGGATCGAGACCGAGGCATTCAAGGGCGCCTATCGCTTTGTCTCCCTGGTGGATCTGATCGCCCACCATCTGGACCGGCTCTTCCCCGACATGAAGATCAGTGGCGTCATGCCCTTCCGGGTCACCCGGAATGCCGAGGTGGAGGCCGATCTGGACGACGTCGAGGATCTGCTTCAGGCGGTCGAAGAACAAGTCCGCCAGCGCCGCATGGAGTGCGTGGTGCGGCTCGAGTGTCCCCGCGGAGCCGACCCCATCAACCGTCTGATCCTCATGGAGGCGCTTGAACTGGGGGAGGAGGACGTCTACGAGATGCCGGGGCTGGTGGAGTACCGGAGCCTGCGGGACATTGCCACCCTGCCCTTCCCCGCCTTCCGGTATAAGCCCTGGACCCCACTGGTGCCGCACCGGCTGCAGGCCGAGGAAACGAAACTATTCACGGTCATCCGGGCCGGCGATCTGCTGGTGCACCATCCTTATGAATCGTTTGACGATACCGTGTTGCGCCTGATCAAGGAAGCGGTGGCGGATCCGGAGGTGCTGGCGATCAAGATGACCCTTTACCGGACCGGGAAGGATAGTCCTTTTGTGCCGTTGCTGATCCAGGCGGCAGAGTCGGGTAAGCAGGTGGCCTGCCTGGTTGAACTCAAAGCCCGTTTTGATGAACATGAAAATATCGTTCTCGCCCAGAAAATGGAACGGGCGGGTGTCCATGTCGTGTACGGGGTGGAAGGTCTGAAAACCCACACCAAGACCACGCTGATCGTTCGCCGGGAAGAGGGCGAAGCGCGCTGCTACGCTCATATCGGGACCGGCAATTACCACCGCCAGACCGCGCGGCTCTATGTGGATACGAGTCTTTTGACCTGCCGTCCTGATTTAACTGCGGATATCGCCGACCTGTTCAACTACCTCACCGGCCGGAACCGGAAGGACAATTACCGGAAACTGCTGATTGCCCCAGCCAACATGAAACAACGGTTCCTGATGATGATCGAGCGCGAAATCGCCCATCACCGGGCCGGCCGGCCGGCCCACATTCTCGCCAAGATGAACCAACTGGAAGACCGGGATATCTGCAACGCCCTCTATACCGCCAGTCAGGCGGGGGTGCCGGTGGATCTGATTGTGCGGGGATTCTGCACCCTCAAGCCGGGCGTGCCCGGCCTGAGCGAGAACATCCGGGTGATCTCCGTCATCGGCCGTTTCCTCGAGCATTCCCGGATCTACTATTTCCGGAATGGGGCGGAGCAGGAGGTGGATGGCGAGTTTTACATCGGCTCGGCCGACTGGATGCATCGCAACCTGGAAAGCCGGGTGGAGGCCATCACTCCCATTGAGGACAAGGATTTCAAGGCCGATCTCCAGTGGATCCTGCAAACCCATCTCTCCGACCAGCGCAGCGCCTGGGATATGCAACCCGACGGAACGTATGTTCAGCGCACACCCAAAGCGTCCGCAGATGCCCCTGTCCCGGGCTCACACGACCTCATGATGCGCCAGGCAACACTCCGGCATGGGAAAGCGACCATTTAGCAAGTGGTGTGCTATCTGTAGATTTCCTTCCGATGTCCGACCGCGACCACAAATACGATCAGGAGATCATCCTTGATCGAGTATAGAATCCGATAGTTGCCTTGTCTTAGACGGTACTGCTCACGCCCGGAGAGCTTCTTGGATTGGGGCGGCCGCGGATCATCAGCCAGTGCCTCAATTGCCAAAATGATACGCTGAAGATCTTTCTTTGGGATTGAGTCAAAATCCTTCTGAACACTTTTCTTCAGCTCGACTCTATATTTTCCCATTTCGCTTCAACTCCTTTAGGGCGGATTCCAATGAAATGGTAGGTTCATGGGCTCGTTTCTGAAAGATCTCCAAATCGTCGAGATCCTCATGAAGAGCCGTGGATACGGCTTCATTGACCAATTCAGATACGCTTCGCGATGTTTCGGCGGATTTCAGCCGCAACACGCGATGAAGCGATGAGTCGAAGTAGACTGTTGCCCGTTTGATTGCGACGCTCATGTTTGCTCCTCTTTATTATTATAACAACATAGCGTTATGACGTCTTAATGTCAATTTTTCGTCTGGCCGAACGGCCTGCTCTCGGACGGCGACAGCCGTACCGAGAAGCGGGTGGTTCTGCAATTTTATGATGCCCATTTCAGTGCGAGCTTCTTGCCGGAATGAGCACATTCGCGAAGATACAAGTTAATCAGGTTTTGGTACGGCACCCCGGTTTCTTTTGCCAAAGCCTTGAAATATTCAATGACATCAGTCCCCAAACGCATGGTAACCTGTTTCCTGAAAAACTTGGCATACGGATTGCGAACCGCATCCGAGAAATCATATTCCTTTTTCATATTCCCTCCCATATTGTTTGCGTTCATTCCGGGTCGCTTTGCGAGCCGAAATCCGAATGTTCAGGATCATGCTTCAGTCGGGCATTTTCGTCGGCAAAAACCGATGTTGCCTCTCCAAATGAGACATGGTGCTTGCGCACATTGGCCTTTGCCTTCTCCTCATCCCAAGTGAATTTTATCTCATCCATATTGATATCGTATTGCTAATAGCATTATGATTCAAGAAATAACTTTATGTGCAGAACATTATATTATGCGTCAAATCTTTCGGCCAGGTTTGGCCCCATTAAACACCAACCCGCGCTGGCCGATGGATCCACCGCGGCACTTCGAGAGACTGGCATGCAGGACTTCTCCTTGCTTCCCCGGCTCGAGAGGACTACTCTCGACAACAGGATAGGACGTGATGTCCACGTCCCCTCCAGGGAATGTAACGTTATGAATTCTGGATCACGCCATATCTTGATCAACGCCTTGCGCCTCGTCGTTCCGGGACTGTTCCTGGCGGGCGCGGTTCAGGCACAACAGAAGGAGACCCCACCCATGAGCAGTATTTATGACATTTCCATGAACCACATCGACGGCAAGGCGGCCTCCCTCTCGGCATACAAGGGGAAGGTCCTGCTGATCGTCAATGTGGCCAGCAAATGCGGTTTTACCGGCCAGTATGCCGGATTGCAGAAGCTCTACGAAACCTACAAGGAGCGCGGTTTGGTCGTCCTGGGGTTTCCGGCCAATGATTTCCTCTTTCAGGAACCAGGGACAAATCAGGAGATTGCCCAGTTCTGCTCCCTGAAATTCCATGTGACCTTTCCCATGTTCGAGAAGATCACTGTCACGGGCGGGTCCATGCATCCGCTCTACAAATACCTGACCGAAAAAACGACCAACCCGGAATTCGGCGGCAAAATCACCTGGAACTTCAATAAGTTCCTGATTGGCCGCGACGGCCATATTTTGAACCGGTTCGGTAGCCGGACCACACCTGAGGACAAAGAGATGGTCGCTGCCATCGAAAAGGCGCTTGAATCCAAACCCTGAAGAATGAGTATTCAGTATCCAGGATTCGGGATAATTGAATGCCCTGATTCTGGATACTGAATACTGGATACTGAATTTATGGCTGAAATGGAAAAAATCCGGATGGGCGTGAGCGCCTGTCTTCTCGGTCAACCCGTGCGCTATGATGGCCAGCACAAGCATGACCATTACATTACGGATACGCTGGGTCAGTATTTCGAGTTTGTCGGGGTATGTCCCGAGGTCGAGTGCGGGATGACGGTGCCGCGCGAGTCCATGCGACTGGTCGGCGATCCCGCCCAACCCCGGCTGATGACCACCCGGACGGAAATCGACCACACCGAGCGGATGCTGAAATGGGCCGCCCGGCGTGTGACGGAACTTGAGGAAGAAGGCCTGTACGGCTTCATCTTCAAATCCCGCTCGCCCAGCAGCGGGATGGAGAATGTCAAAGTCTACAACGCCAAAGGAATGGTGGGTGGCAAGTCACCCGGCCTCTTCGGC
>JBIKMI010000167.1:0-6286 GCA_044359285.1 Kiritimatiellia bacterium | reverse complement strand
AATGGCCCCATGGGGGCCGACAGCCTCAATCTGCTTCAACCCCCCATACCGGCTTCCAATCCCCGCCGCCAATACAATCAGTGTTTTGCTCATGATTAAAAACCTACACTACCTCCCCCGAGAACGGCAAGTTCTTCGTTTCTAAAATGATGACAAGGGCTCACCCCTAACAAAATGCTTGTTCCTGTTTCGGGAACAGTGTATATCTAAAAGATATCAACAGTTATTTAATGATTAGCAGAAAAGTAGGTGGACCATGCCCTGTGATATCTGTGGTGGCGAGACGGCCACGAACCGTGTCACGGCTCAAGTGATGAGCCGTGCCGCCCAGCGGGGATTCGATCCCTTTGCAAACGGGCTGATCCCTGAAAAGCTAGCCAGACTTGCCACCCCTTGCTCCCGGGCGGAGTGGAAACACCACGCCATCGATGGACTGCTCTCCGACCGCGACTGGAAGCTCTGCGATATCTGTCAGGACAATCTCACGCGCACAGCAGGCAATGTGGAGTAAGGCCCCTGTCTGCTGACAACCCGTGTTCTAGTGCGAACAGCCCACTTCCTCCCGGAGCCATGCCAACAGCGCTTCGCGATCCGCGACCGTGCCTTCAAGCTGGGCGTCATAGGCTTTCTTGCGCCAGACTCCGACTTCCGGCCCCTCGGCAATACCCAGGGCAATGATATCACGCCCGTTGACCCAAGGCTCGGGGAGAACCGGCTCGGAGTCCATCTGCCGCCTGAACTCCAGAAGATACTCGTGATTGACCAAGTCCCCATGGCTTGACGCGCAATCCAACCGGTGCAGCTCCATTTCGGAGACAAAGGTCGGGGACCCCACCAGACGGCGCAAGGTGGCACGCCGCATGGATTTCACATCAATGAATCGCATGTGGTTTCCCACCATGAACGTGATGGCCTCCCGATCATCACAGGAGAACTTCAACCGCTCCAGAATCCCTCTGGCCGCTTCCGCGCCCACTTTCGCATGGCATTCAAATCGCCACCGGCCCTCTTTAAACTGGGCAGTGGGCGGCTTCCCGACATCGTGCAGCAACACCGCCCAGGCCAACCGGTAGTCCTCCGTGTGCATCTGATTCAGCATGATCATCGTATGTTGGAACACATCCCCTTCAGGGTGGTATTCAGGCGGCTGCTCCACCCCCTGCATCACCGCCACCTCAGGCAGGATCATCTGAAGCAGGCCCAGTTCCTGCAGCAGCATGATGGCCTCGCCCGCCTGCCGGGATTCAACCAGGATCCGGTTCAACTCCTCGCGGATGCGCTCGGCGCTAATCTGCGTGATCCGGACGGCCGTGGCCCGGATGGCATTGGCGGTGGCAGGCTCAATGGCAAATCCCAACGTAGCGGCAAACCGGGCAGCCCGCAACATCCGTAAATGGTCCTCCCGGAAGCGAGCGGCCGGCACCCCCACCGCACGGATGAGTTGCCTGGCAATATCCCCGCGACCATCGACATAATCCAGCACCTGCTGCTCGAGCGGGTCATAAAACAGCGCATTAACCGTAAAATCACGCCGCTGCGCATCGGTTTCAGGATCGGAAAAGGTGATGCTGTCGGGGTGCCGCCCATCGGTATAGACGTCATCTTTCCGGAAGGTCGCCACCTCATACCAATGCCCGGCCACGGGGACGCGCACCACGCCGAATGATTTCCCCACCGCCACCGCGGCAGGGAACAACTCCATCACCTTGTCCGGAACGGCATTCGTGGCAATATCAAAATCCTTGGCGCCCCGTCCCAGCAGCAGATCGCGGACGCAGCCCCCCGCCCAATAAGCTATAAAGCCTGCCGCCTTGAGCCGGCGGACAATCTCCAGGGCACCCGGAACCGCCACATGGGAGATATTGAGCGGAACAGAAGTCAGTACAGAGGGTTCAGGATTCAGAATTCGCTCCCATCTTGAAGGCCTGAGGCAGGAGATCTCCCAACAAGACCACTTCAAACCGCTTATGATCATCAAGTGAGGCCAGAATCAGCGGGAAATCAGAGTCGCAGAACTCAGCCAGCATCTGCAAACAGGCCCCGCACGGACGTATGGGCGCGCCCTTTCCGCCCACAACAGCCATGACGGCAAATGTCCGTTTCCCTTCGGAGACGGCCTTCACCAGAGCCACCCGCTCGGCGCATAAGGTCAGGCCATAGGAAACATTTTCCACATTACACCCGGCAAAAACCTCCCCCTTCTCCGTCACCAGCGCCGCCCCGACAGGAAACCGGGAATAGGGTGAATAGCTTTGCCGGCCGGCCTTTAATGCCAGCCTCAACAGGGACTTCATCTCCGTTAGTTTACTCATGAGATCACAACCTTCCTGATAAATTCCTGCAACAAGCCCGCTAATGCCGGCACGGCCAGCCGGGCACCGGCCAGCACCTCTTCATGAGAGAGCGAGGTGGTTCCGCCTGCGGCCGCGTTGGTAATACAGGATACCCCCGCAACCTTCAGTCCGGCGGCATGTGCCAGAATGGCTTCCGGCACCGTCGACATGCCAACCGCATCGGCTCCCATCCGGCGAAACACCTCAATTTCAGCAGGCGTTTCATAGGATGGCCCCGTCACCGCAAGGTAGACCCCGTGGGCCAATGTCACCCCGGCCTTTTGAGCCGCCTGGTCCAGCAAGGCACGATACCCCCTGTCATAGATACAGGTCATATCCGGAAAACGGGGACCCCAGAAGGCATGAGGCGGGCCCATGAGCGGATTTATTCCCATGAGGTTGATATGGTCATCAATCGCCATCACCGTCCCCGGCTGAAATGATTTCCTGATGCCCCCGGCACTATTGGTCAGCACCAGCCCGGACGCCCCCATCACTTTGGCGAGGCAGGCGGGAAATGCGACCGGGTCAACCCCCGCCCCTTCATACACATGCCGGCGGCCTACGAAGACCAACAGTTCAACACCCGCCTGTTCAGCCAGCAGGAGTTGCCCGCCATGGCCTGCCACCTGCGGCACCCCTAACTCAGGGATATCGGCATAATTCATCCGCTCCCTGACAACAAACCCATCAGCGACCTCACGCCATCCGGATCCCATGACCAGAGCCAATTGCGGCCGGAACCCCGGAAATTGTTTTTTGATTTTCTCCGCCGCCAAAATGAGTGTGTCCGTATGTATCATCTCATTCCCATCCCTTCTCACAGTCGTTCGAGCACCAGCGGGCCTACTGTCACAGGTTCCGGACTGATTACAAATGCCTGACGCACCAAGGCCAGTCCCGCCTCCAAACGCCCGGGTGTGGCGGCATGCAGCGTCACCAGCGGGGCCCGGGCGTCAACCGCCTCCCCGATCTTCATCAAACGGGATAAGCCCGCCGCGTGATCAATACGGTCCGTGGTTTTACTGCGACCGGCACCCAGCAATAAGCTGGCACGCCCGATCAGATCCGCATCCACGGCCTTCACAAATCCACCTTTGGGCGCAACATAATCCGCCCGCACCCGGCTGGCAGGAAACCGGCCGGGGTCGTCGAGCACCTCGGCATTTCCTCCCTGCAGCCGCACCATCTTCTTGAAACGCTCGAACGGCTCACCGGAATCGAGAGCCCGGCGCAAAAGGGGCAGCCCTGCTTCAGCAGTGGGAACCACGCCCGCCAGCACCAGCATTTCAGCCCCCAATAACAGCGTTAATTCGGTGCTATCCGCAGGACCGCGGCCCTTGAGAATATCGACCGATTCGGCAATCTCGAGGGCATTGCCAACGGAGCGCCCGAGTGGCTGATCCATGGCGGTGATCAAGGCGGTGACCCGCTTTCCCATGGCGCGGCCGACCTGGACAAGCGCCTCTGCCAGAGCCCGCGCCTCTGCACGGGTTTTCATAAAGGCACCCCGCCCGCATTTGACATCCAACACCAGCCCGTCAATGCCCTCCGCCACCTTCTTGCTCATGATACTGGACACAATCAGGGGAATCGAGGGCACCGTCGCGGTGACATCCCGCAAGGCATATAGCTTGCGGTCAGCCGGCACCAGCCGTTCCGTCTGCCCGATCAAGGAACAGCCGCAGGCCTGAAGCACCCCGATAAACTCAGGAATCGACAAACCGGTACGGTACCCGGGAATGGACTCCAATTTATCCAGGGTTCCGCCTGTAATTCCCAGACCCCGCCCGGAAATCATGGGGACGACCACGCCGCAGCAGGCCATAAGCGGCGCCAGCGGAATGGAAAGTTTATCCCCGATGCCACCCGTGGAATGCTTATCCACCTTGGGAAGCAGGAGGGCGGAGGTGTCCACCACCTCGCCCGACTGCATCATGACCCGCGTCAGACTGGCCATTTCTGCGGGAGTCATCCCCTGGAAGAAAATGGCCATGGCCAGAGCGGACATCTGGTAATCCGGAATATCGCCCCGGACATAGCCCCCGATGAAGTCACTCAGCTCTTCCTTCTCGATAATCCATTGGGGAATCATATGGGGACAATACGGTTGCCCCCCACCGCTGTCAAACCCTTCCTCCAGTCAGGGCATTTCCAGCAGAGCTTGTGCTACCGCCTTCTGGCGCAAGGAATGCCAGGTTGGTTCCATCGCAGCGGCGTCAGCCCCCGGCGTCCAGTATAAACGGGCGATCCGCTCATACCCGGCCGCGATGGCGGGAACCCCGAGCCGGCGCCAGATTTCACCACGTACCAGCCAGCCCACCACCTGCTGCTCCCGGCCGACCTGATCCAGTGCCGCCAGCCGGTCCGCCACCTCTTTTTGAATAAAGGCCTCAAGGGATAGTTCCGCGGTGACGCCCACCGCGTTCACCCGTTTTAATTGCTGCAGGGCGACCTCGGCCTCAAGCGGTCGCTCAAATGCATATAAATAGAGCGCCGCCTCCCTGAGCAGCCCGCTCATCGCCAGAGTCACCAACGGATCCGCGTCTGGCTTCACATCGTCACCATGCCGAATGGCTTTGATGGCAATATCGAGCCGCGGTCCACGTTGATACCGGCGTTGCTCGGGCAGATAGACCAACGCCCCACCCTTGACGGACTCCGTGAGCGCCATCCAGACAAGCCGGTCACACCAGACAGCATCGGCAGATCCAAGTGACTTGCCCCGATAGCCCCAATACATCGCCTGCGTTTCCGGCAGACGCCAATCCAGGGGACCATAGGCGCTATCCAGGGCCTGCATCACCTTGATATCCAAACCCAGTGAAGCCAGTAACGGTGTCGCCGGCCCCTGCTTCATGAGCACGGAATAATCCGCCAGCCCGCCGCCCAGCAGTCGGGTCATCTCGCCCGCCCAGCAAATACGATAGTAAGGCGCGGCCTCATCCCACCGTCCACCCACCTTGTCATAGAACATCCAGCCCAGTTCCCAATAGAGCTTCGCACTGGAGGGATTTGAGGGGATCCCTTCATCCCGCAGGAGGCGGATGCCATTCTTCACCCAATGCCAGCGGTCGGCAGGGTCGGACACCACAGCGGTAATATTATAGGCCATATTCCAGGCATGATAGACCCAGACTTCAGCATAGCGCGGCTCAAGGCGGGTGATCCAATCCGATAGCTGGGCGACTTCAAAAAACCGGCCCTCGTCCTGGAGCGATGCCGCCCGGACCCACATGAAATCGGCCAGCAACCCGCGAAAGCCACCTAACGCCACGGAGACAAAGCGGACGCCCGGCGGGGTATCCGCAGACAGGTCCCGCGACGCAGGGCCGGTCGCGGGGGCGTGCCCCCCCCATAAGGCCGCGAGGGCGAGTAAGCCCGTCGCCAACAACAGGAGCATGATCGTCGAACGCTTCGAATTCACCACGTTTCCTGATGCACCAGCTCGGGAGTCGACTTCCTGCTTTTGGCGCGCACGGGTTCCGCCGGATAACCGAGCGGAAGCATCGCCAGGGGTTCGATCCCGCCGGGCAGATTCAGCACGCTTTTCACTTTGGCGGGATCGAAGGCCCCGATCCAGCAGGTGCCCAGACCTAAGTCGGCGGCACAGAGCGTCATATGATCCACCACAATCGCCCCATCCACATCCGCATAACTCTTGTTGTCCGACCGCACCCAGGCACGGGCGGAATCCACACAGATGACGATCAGCACCGGGGCCTGCCAGAACCACTCCCGTGGATAGGCCATCCCCAGTTTGCGCCGCTGCTCTTCATTGCGCACCACCACCAGATGGCAGGGTTGCCGGTTCGCTGCCGAGGGGGCCAGCCGCCCCGCCTCAATAACCGCTTCAAGCGCCGCCTGGGGAACCGGCGTGCTTTCGTATTGCCGCACACTGAACCGCTTCTTAGACAAATCAAGAAAGCTCATATACAGTCTCCTTACCGGCA
>JBIKMI010000014.1:0-21614 GCA_044359285.1 Kiritimatiellia bacterium | reverse complement strand
AATCCGTGTATTCCCCAATAACTAACAACCATTAACCATTCACCGGCGTCCCTGTGGGACGCCAGTGAAACCAAGATAAGACCTATCGCATTATTTTTTCACAAACGGCGAGATCATCCGGAGGCGGGCGATGATGGGTGGCAATTGCTTGACCGTATAATCGACCTCCTCGGCCGTCGTATAACGGCTCAAACTGAACCGGACGGATCCATGCACCGCGGTAAACGGCACGCCCATCGCCCGCAGGACATGGGAGGGCTCGAGGGAACCTGACGTACAGGCCGAGCCGGATGAGGCCGCGATCCCGACATCGCTCATCATGTAGAGAATCGACTCACCTTCAATATACTCAAAACTGATATTGGCGGTATTGGGTAACCGGTTCACGCGGTCCCCATTCACGCGCGAGTCGGGACAGGTTGCCAGCAAGCCGGCCTCCAAACGATCCCGGAGTCCCGCCACCGCCTTTGCTTCGGCGTCCGCATGCCGCTGCGCCAATTCCGCCGCACAGCCGAGGCCGACAATATAGGGCACGTTTTCTGTCCCTGCCCGCCGGTTGTCCTCCTGATGCCCCCCCAGCATAAACGGCTGTACCCGCGTCCCTTTTCTCACATACAAGGCGCCAATCCCCTTTGGGGCATGGAGTTTATGGCCCGACAGGGAGAGCATGTCAACCGGGGTTTTCCGGACATCAATCGCGATTTTCCCGACCGCTTGAACGGCATCGGTATGGAATACACCCCCTGCGGCTTTGACCATGACACTGATCTCCGGCACCGGAAAGACAACCCCGGTCTCGTTATTGGCCCACATCACACTGACCAGGGCAGGCCCATCCCGCAGCGCCGCGCCCAGTTGCACCAAGTCCAATTGTCCTGATGAATCCACATTGATTTCATACACCCGGTGTCCGCGCTCGCCCAGATAACGGCAGGGCCCAAGCACCGCCGGATGCTCCACCCGGGTGGTGACAATATTCAGATGGCTGCCAACGGCCTCGGCCCCGCCCCGGATAGCGGTATTGTCACTCTCGGTGCCGCAACTGGTGAAAATGATCTCCGCCGGATCCGCCTGAATGAGCGCCGCCACCTTCTGCCGGGCCTCATCAATCGCTTTCTTCACATGCCCGCCGAAGGTGTGCATGCTGGAGGGATTTCCCCAATGCTCCTTGAAGTAGGGAGCCATCGCCTCAATGACCTCCGGCGCTACGGACGTGGTCGCGTTATTATCAAGGTAGACATTTTTCATTCCCGGACCTCCTCCACCGTCAGATCACTGGATACAAACTCCTTGAGCTTGACCCCTACCACATCCTTCAGCGTGAACGAGGAGACCTGACACCCTGCGCACATGCCGCGCAACGCCACCTTGACCCGGTTTCCCTCAACATCTATCAACTCAATATCGCCGCCATCCCGTTTCAGCAAGGGACGTATTTCACGGTCAATGGTCTGCTCAATCAAGCGGATTTTTTCAATCACGGTCATTTTGCGTGGGGCCGCCTGCGCCCCGGCCTTACGCTCCGCCTCCAACCGCTCATGCACCTGCTTGTCGACGAGCTTGCCAATATCGCCCTTGCACTTGCCACACCCGCCACCCGCCTTGGTGTAGTTCGTCACCTGGTCCACGGTGGAGAGTCCGTTCTCACGGATCACCCTGACGATCTCCTCTTCGGTGACCCCGAAGCAGTTGC
The DNA here is from genome assembly GCA_044359285.1 of Kiritimatiellia bacterium. GTDB lineage: Bacteria > Verrucomicrobiota > Kiritimatiellia > CAIKKV01 > CAITUY01 > JAABPW01. The sequence continues at coordinate 19,921 of JBIKMI010000014.1, read as the reverse complement.
ACACGACCTTGCCGCTCAGGATTTTCTTTTCGGTCTTGCCCAGCCGGTAGTTATCTATGGCGGCCTCCAACGCTTCCCGCCCCATCACGGAACAGTGCATCTTCTGTTCCGGCAGCCCGCCCAGGAAATCAGCAATATCCTGATTAGTCACCTTGGCGGCCTCATCAAGGGCCATCCCCTTGATCATCTCCGAAAGGGCCGAGGAGGAAGCAATCGCGCTAGCACACCCGAAAGTTTGAAATTTAACATCGGAAATCCGTCCATCCGGCCCCAGCTTGAACATCAGTTTCAAGGCATCGCCGCAAGCCAATGAGCCCACTTCACCCACGCCATCGGGATTCTCAATCACACCTACATTCCGGGGATTCCGGAAATGATCCATTACTTTCCCTGTATAGTCCCACATCGCTATCCGTTCCTTTCTGGCCATGCCCTATTTCTATTTCGCAATATACCACTAAAACAGGGGCCTTCGTCAATACCATAATGACACCTTTTTGGTATCCATTATAAATCTTACAAGAAAAGGACTTCACCACCCTCCTTCGTCCCGCAAGAGCGGTACTACGAAGGGCAGGCTAATTGGAAAATGAAAAAATCCAGATAAGAATTTTGAACAGAAGCACGCAAAGATCGCGAAGGAAAATACATGTTTTGCGATTTTTATGTCTGGCGGTTACGCCATCCATCAAAAATCGCAAAACGGTGTTTCCGGGACATTTAAAAGAATAAACAACCCGGCACTTCTTTAAAGAAACCGTGGCGTTTATTTTCTCCGCACGTACCCGTGCGGAAAAATTAACGCCACATTTGCATTTCCTTCGCGGGCTTCGCGAGCTTCTGTTCAAACTCTTTTCTTTATCTTGATTTTTTCATTTCCCAATTAGTGGTGAAGTCTTCCTCTTAACGTGTGGGTAATTGAAAGACCTCCCTTGAACCACGGTATCACTTCGTGTACTGTTTTTGCCGGATGAAACCCATCGAGACCAACCCAATGCCGCGGCGGTTCAGCGCCATGGCCAAGCCCGTCGGCCCGGCCTGTAACCTGGGTTGTTCCTATTGCTACTACCTCAGCAAAGATAAGCTGCTGGGCCTGAAGGGCATTGAGCCCATTCCGGACGCAATTCTGGAAAAGCATATCCATGACACCATTACGGGAAATGATTCAGCCGAGGTGATTTTTGACTGGCAGGGCGGTGAGCCGACCCTTCTGGGACTCGATTTCTTCAAGAAGGTGCTCCGGCTCCAGGCGCAGGCGACTCCCCCCGGAAAAGTCGTTCTCAACAATTTACAAACCAATGGCACGTTGCTTGACGAGAATTGGTGCCGCTTCCTGAGGGAGAACCGGTTCCTTGTCGGCCTCAGCATCGATGGGCCCAAATCGCTACATGATACCTATCGCCTGGATAAGGGCGGAGCCCCCACCTTCAACCGGGTCATGTCCTCCGTGAAATTGCTCAAGAAAATGGGGGTGGAGTTCAACACCCTGACCGTCCTTAACCGTCAAAATGTAAAATATCCCCTGGATGTCTACCGCTTCCTGACACGGGAAGTGGGGCCCCGCATGATCCAGTTCATCCCCCTGGTGGAACCTGTCGGATTTGAGCAGACGGCTCCGCACCACTGGGACAAGACGCGTCTTCCCGTGACAGGCTCCTCCGCCGCCCGGCCGGGGACACCCGACTCCATGGTGCACGACTGGTCGGCCGACCCTGAAGAGTTAGGGGCCTTCCTCTGCAAAGTGTTTGACGAGTGGTACCAGCGCGATATCGGCAAATATTTTGTAAACTTTTTCGAGGGAGCCGTGTCCGTCTGGTCAGGGCTTCCCGCCCAGACCTGCGTCTTTTCCGAGATCTGCGGCAAGGCCGTCCTGCTTGAACGGGATGGCTCCGTCTACAGCTGTGATCACTTCGCCTATCCTGAATACAAACTGGGAACGATCCAGGAGCAGACGCTCGTCGACATGATATTCAGTCCGCGCCAGGCGCGGTTTGGCCTGGAGAAGCGGAACACCCTGCCGGCGTATTGCCGGAATTGCAAGGTGCTCTTCGCCTGCTGGGGGGAATGCCCGAAAAACCGGTTTGTCAAAACGCCGGATGGCGAGCCGGGCCTGAATTATTTCTGTCCCGCCTTCAAGCGCTTTTTCACCCACATTGACAGCCGCATCACCGCCTTGATCGGGAAGTTGAACGTCCCAAGTTCACGATTTTAGCCCCCCCTTTTGTGAGTAAGAGGCCTTCACCACTAATCAGGAAATGAAGAAATCCAGATAAGAATTTTGAACAGAAGCACGCAAAGATCGCGAAGGAATAATACATGTTTTGCGATTTTTGTGTTTGGCGATTACGCCATCCATCAAAAATCGCAAAACGGTGTTTCCGGGACATTTGAGAAGAATAAATAACCCAGCATTTCTTTAAAGAAACCGTGGCGTTTATTTTCTCCGCATGTACTCGTGCGGAAAAATTAACGCCGCATTTGCATTTCCTTCGCGGGCTTCGCGAGCTTCTGTTCAAACTCTTTTCGTTATCCGAATTTCTTCATTTCCCGATTAGTGGTGAAGTCTTCCGCTGCCGCTAGAGGGAGCGTAGGGGCTACAGGATGATATCGAGTTCGCCCCGGAGATAGGTGACGGCGTAGCCGCCGATCTTCACCCGGTCGCCCCGCTCCTCGCAGAAGAGGTCCCCCCCGCGGGCGGAGATCTGGCGGGCATGCAGCTCTTTCTTTTTAAGGCGCCGGGCCCAATAGGGAATCAGGGTCGCGTGCGCGGACCCCGTCACGGGGTCCTCATTGAGGCCCGCCTTTGGGGCAAAGAAACGGGAGACAAAGTCCACGGTGTCACCCGGAGCGGTGACAATCACGCCCAGGCCATCCCACTCGCGCAGCTTCTCGAAATCCGGTTGCAGCGAGGCCACATCCGACTCGGTCTCAAACACCACCAGATAATCCCGGGCTTTCCAAATCTCCTGCGGCAGGGTTCCCAGCACAAACTCAACCCCTGCCGGAGCCGCGCAGCGTTCAGGGGGACGGGCCGGAAAATCCAGGACCAGCATATCCTCGACCCGCGCCACACTCACATCGCCACTCCGGGTCTTGAAGGTGATGGATTCCGCATCCAACCCCGTCTCGAAGAACATCGCATGCGCCGTCGCCAGGGTGGCATGGCCGCACAAATCCACTTCCATGGCCGGCGAAAACCAGCGCAGTCCATACTCCTCGCCCTCGCGGATGACAAAGGCCGTCTCCGAGACGCCGTTCTCCGCGGCGATTTTCTGCATGACCGCGTCCGGCAACCAGGTCCGGGGCAAAAAGCAAACGCCTGCCGGATTCCCCTTGAAGCGCTCCTCTGCAAAGGCATCCAGCTGATAGTAAGGGATTTTCATGTTCCGCTCCATTTGCGTCCCAGAGGACGCAGGTTTTTAGACTGTAGGCTGTAGACTGTTAGGAAATTCATGTGTTTCAGTTTCTTTTCACGCTTAGGCATTTCTCAAATTTAAAGAGCCACCTTCTGTCGTTTCACCTAACAGCCTACAGCCTAAACCGCTACAGCCTTGGCGTCCCTATGGGACGCCAGTGGTTCCGCTCCTGAAGTCCAATAGGTTCAACTGCGGGGTGGTCCGGTTCATATAGGTATTGGTTCTCAAATTAAAGGCCAGATCCATGGGGCCCTCCTGCCATTCCGGCAGCCGTTCCGCCATTTTGAACCCGATCACCTCACACACATCACTCCCCAGCCCCACACGCAACTTGAGGTGTCCGCCCTTTAATACTTTGGGCGCCCCGACCAGCTGCACGCCTTTCAAGCCCCAGACCGGTTCGCGATTGCGTTCTCCAAAAGGGCCCATGCGGGTGGTCACCTCCATAAAGCCGGGATCGAGCACCTCGGCCAGAGAGACCCAGCTGTCCAACTCCAGCGAACGGCGGAGGTCACGCCCTTTCAAGCCCGCCTCGCACACGGCATGAAAGGCCTTTTGGAACTCCTCAAAAACCCCATGCTGGACTTCCAGTCCGGCCGCCATTTCGTGGCCACCATGCCGGCTCAAATAGCGGGAACACTCCTTGAGGCCACCCAGCAAGTCAAAGCCTTCCACGCTCCGGCAGGAACCGCGGCCCACACCCTGTTCATCAAAACCCACCACAATCGCCGGCCTCCCATACTTGCTCACCAGGCGTGAGGCGACAATCCCGACTACTCCGACATGCCAGCCGACATCGCCCACCACAATACCGAAATGCAGGGCGGGATCATAATAGGCATCAATACGGCGAACCGCTTCATCCATGATCTCGCTCTCGACCTGTTTGCGGTCCTGATTGGCCGCATCCAGAAAGCGGGCCAGCTCCAGGGCCTTATCTGATTCCTGGGTCAGCAACAGTTCCAGTGCCTCATCCGCCTTACCCATCCGCCCGGCCGCGTTCATCCTGGGGCCAAGCACAAAGCCCACATGATACGTCCCCAGTTCGCCCGTCGCCCCGGCGACCTCGGACAGCACCCGCAACCCGAGCCGCTCACGGCGGTTGAGCTGGATCAAGCCATGCCGCACCAGGATCCGGTTTTCATGAATCATCGGGACCATGTCGGAAACGGTGCCCAACGCCACCAGATCGAGGACCTCACGCAAATCCACAGCGAAGGCGGCCGCTTGCTTCTGGTCTCGGCCGGTTTTCAGCAAGGCGTGACAGACCTTGAAGGCCACCCCCACCCCTGAAAGAAAGCGAGAGGGGATATCCGGGCCCAGTTTGGGATTGACGACCGCCACCACCGGGGCCGGCCCCTCCGCGCCCACCTCATGGTGGTCGGTCACCACGATATCCACGCCCGCCTTGGCGGCCGCCCTGGCCGCCTCATGCGCTCCTGAGCCGCAATCGGTGGTAACGATCAGCCCGGGGTGATAGAGGCTGACACACCGCTCCACCGTCTCTGCATTGAGCCCGTAGCCCTCCTCCGACCGGCTGGGCAGGAACCGGGCGACCTTGCCCCCCAGACAGGTGAGAACATGACTCATCAAGGCGGCACTGGTGACCCCATCCACATCATAATCCCCATAGACGACAATGGACTCGCCCGCCTTGAGCGCCTGCCAGATCCGCGCCACGGCCGTTCTCATGTCCGGCAGAACGAAGGGATCGGCCACATCACTCAGGCGTGGGTTCAGGAAACGGTCGACCTCACCGGTGGCGGACACGCCCCGCAGCATCAAGGCCCGGGCCAGGGGAGTGGCCAGCAAAGAACGACGGGCCAGTTCTTGAACTGGCCCGTCTTCGGTCTCTCGAAGTTTCCACTGTTTCACGTAACTTATTTCTGGCCGAGATCCGGCGCCTTCCAGCGATACCACGCCAGGGTAACGGGGGTGGCAATATAGATACTCGAGTAGGTGCCCGTGATCATACCCACCAGCATGGCCACCGAGAAGTCCTTCAGCGCGCCCCCGCCCATGATGAGCAGGAACAGCACCGTCACCAAGGTGAAGGCACTCGTCAGCAAGGTCCGGGACAAGGTCTGGTTGATGCTATGATTGCACAATTCCTTGAACGTTTGGCCCCCGCGGTAGAGGCGCAGATTTTCCCGGATCCGGTCAAAGATGATCACCGTATCATTACTGGAGTAACCGATGACGGTTAATACCCCCGCAATCAGCGTCATCGTGATCGGGAAGCCGAGCAGATGACAGATCCCGATCGTAATCATCGCATCATGGATGGTGGCCACCACGGCACCCAGTCCAAAGCCGAACTCGAACCGGAAGGCGATATAGATCACCATCGCCAAGGTGCCCAGAATCATGGCCCAGGCCGCGCGCGTTTTCAGTTCCTTCCCGATCTGGGGCCCCACATCATCCTGCTGCATCAGCTTGAAGCCCGCCTGTGGAATCTTCGTGGTCAACAGTGTTTCCACCTGCTTGCCTTCTTCCAGCGTCGCCACCTTGACGAGGAGAATGTCGCGGGTGTTTCCTTCCATCCCCTTCTGGAACTGGATGGAGGGATCTTTGATCCCGCCACCTGTCAGAACTGCGCGGACCCCGTCAATTTCAGGTTTGTCCTGGAAACTCATCGTCAACTGCGTTCCACCCGTGAAGTCCACGCCGAACACACTGGAGATATCCTTCATCCCATTCCCGATCATCAGGGCCCAGGAGACCACCACCACCGCGAAGGTTCCACCCAGCATCCATTTCCACTTCCCGATGAAGTCGAAATTAGTCTCGGGAATAAGGGAGAACATTTTCATCAGAGAGACCTTGTTGGTCCGCTCTGCGATCAGCATATGGCACATATGCGTGACGGTCACGGCGGTATAGAGATTGATCAACAGACCGGCAATCAGGGTGATGGAATACCCGCGCACAGGGCCGGAACCGAAGATAAACATGATCACCGCCGTCAGGATGGTGGCCACATGGGAGTCGAACACCGCCGCAAAGGCACGGGAGAAGCCGGCATCAATGGACGCCTTGAGACTCTTGCCCGCCTTGATTTCCTCGCGGATACGCTCAAAGATCAGCACATTGGTATCCACGGCCATACCGATACTCAGGGCGATACCGGCAATACCGGGCAGCGTCAGCACCGGCAGGGCGATCGCACTCCCCGCCCGGGCATCACTGGAGAACATACCCAGGACCCCTGCGACCACAATCATGCCCAGCGGCAACAGCACCACATTCAGGATCAGCGCCAGATCCGCCAGCAACCCGTTGATCAGGTAATAGAGGGCCATCAGGATGATAATGACCACACAGCCATACAAGCCGGCCTTCATCCCGCTGTCAACCGAGTCCTTGCCCAGCGTGGGATCCACCACCCGGCGTTCCACGATTTCCACCGGCGCAGGCAGGGAGCCGGCCTTGAGGATATGCGTCAGGAACAGGGCCTCACTGAAGGTGAAGCTACCACTGATGACGGCACGTCCGCCATGAATGGCCTCTTTAATCACCGGCGCGGAATAGAGGGAGCCATCCAGCACAATCGCCATCTGACGTCCCACGGGGCCCGGGTTCTTGGCGCCACCAGGTGCATAATCGCCCGTCACCCGCGTAAACTTGCGCGAGCCTTCAGGATTGAATTCCAGACTGACAACAGACTGCCCCACACCCTGGGTATCCACCGTGGCGCGCTTCAGGGTGGTGCCCGTCAACTGGGCGGTCTTTTCGACATAATAGGGAGTGAACGCCTCACGGCCGCCGATTTTCTGCTTTTCCAGGAGTAATTCACAACGCCGGGGGGCATTGAACAGCGCCACCTTGGCGCGGAAAGCAGAGTCCATCTTTTCATCCGGCACTGCCTGCCGGTCGCGCACCAGATACTCCCTGGCCGCCCCGCCATCCGAGAGGGAGATGATTTTGTACCCCTCCGGCGCAACACCCTTTTCAAATAATTTATTGACCAGTTCATGGTTCTTCTCGTTCACCATGCGGAATTCCAGGAAGGCCGCTTCCTTGAGCATCCGGGCGGCTTCATCCCGTTTCTTCTCATCCACACCGGGCAGCTGCACCACAATCCGGTTATCCTTCTCCGGGAAGATGATCGGCTCGGCAATGCCCAGGCCATCCACACGGTTGCGGATGACCTCAATCGCCCGGGCCTGGGCTTCCTTCAGGGTCGTGACCATCCGGTCCTTCACCCGGATCGTGACCGCCTCTTCGGATAGCTTGCCGAACTCTTCGACACCCAGCTTGCTCTTGATTTCCTCGCGGATCTGGTCGGACATGGCCGCTTCGTCGATCTGGACGGTGAAGCTGGTACCCCCCTTGATGTCCAAACCAAACCGGACCTTATCCTTGACGGGGAAGACCATCGCAACCGACATCCCCACCAGAACAATGAGCAACATCCACTTAAAGATTGTTTTCTTATCCATATCGACCTACTCCTCGCTATCCTCGACCCCTGCACTATTACTTGGTTTCAACACTGGCGGGAACTTCATCCTTGCCCAGCACGCGAATCACCGCACTGCGGACAATGTCCACCTTGGTGGTGTCCGACACCTTGATCACCAGCATCTGGTCCTTGACGGTGGCCACCACGCCGATCATTCCGCCGCAGAACATGACACGGTCGCCCGCCTTGATGCTGTCGACCATCGCCCGGCGTTCCTTTTCCCGCTTCTGCTGGGGGCGGATCATCATGAAATAGAACAGCGCGAAGATGATGACCATATAGCCCATCATCAACATCCCGCTCCCACCCTGCGCCTGACCGCCCGCCGGTGCAGAACCCATTCCCAGAAAAAACAATGTCGTCGTCATACTGTATTAACTCTCCTTATTCGTTGCGTAAAATTCCCGTCTGAACTCTTCAAACACCCCTTGATCCAATGCCGCGCGCATCTCGCGCATAAACTCCAACGTCCGGTGCAGGTTGTGGATCGACAGCAACCGCACCCCGAGGATCTCCTTCACATTCATCAAATGCCGGATATACGCCCGCGTAAAGTTCTGGCAGCAATAACAGGTGCAGCCCTCTTCAACCGGGCGGGTATCCTCTTTGTAAAGCCCGTTCCGGACCGGGAAATGGCCCGTCCGGGTCATGGCCGTTCCATGGCGGGCATACCGCGTGGGCATGACGCAATCAAACATATCCACGCCCATGGCCACGGATTCCAGGAGTTGCTTCAGCACCCCCACGCCCATCAGGTAACGCGGCCGTTCCACCGGCAGCTCCGCCACGCCGTTTTTCACAGCCTCCAGCAAAACCGGCTCCGGCTCGCCCACGCTCACGCCTCCGACGGCATAGCCGTCAAAGCCGATCGCGACCAGTTCACGGGCACACCGCGCACGCAGGTCGGCATATTCGCCCCCTTGCACTATTCCAAAGACCAATTGGCCGTTCCGCGGATGCAGTTCGGCACATAAAGCGGCCCATGATAGGGTTCGCATTACGGCCTGACAAGCGTATTCGTAGGTGCTGGGATAGGGAGGGCACTCATCAAACGCCATCATGATATCGGAGCCGAGCCGGCGCTGGATGTCCATCGCCTCACGGGGACCGAGAAACAGCTTGGTCCCGTCAATATGGGACCGGAACTCAACGCCATCCGGCTTGATTTTATTGAGTTTTGACAGGCTGAAGACCTGAAAGCCACCACTATCCGTCAGGATAGGGCGATCCCACCCCATAAACTGATGCAGACCACCGCATTTTTCGATGATATCGACGCCCGGCCGCAAATTCAGGTGATAAGTATTCCCCAGCACGATGTCGGCACCCGCCTCCTTCATCTCCACCGGAGTCATGGCCTTGACGGTCGCCTGAGTCCCCACCGGCATGAACACCGGGGTCTCGACCGCCCCATGCAGGGTCCATAACCGGCCGCGCCGCGCCTTGGTATTGGGGTCACTGGCCAGGAGCTCGTAGGTACCCGGCGCCTTCACTTGGCAACCGCCGCCATCAAGGCCGCATCGGCCAGCACCAGCGCCGCCATCGCCTCCACTACCGGCACCGCACGTGGCACCACACAGGGGTCATGCCGGCCCCGCGCTTTCAATTCACACCTCTTGCCATCCCAGTCCACGGTCTCCTGGGCACACCCGATGGTGGCCGGCGGCTTGAAGGCCACCCGGAAAAGGATCGACTCCCCATTCGAAATGCCGCCTTGAATCCCGCCACTGTTATTGGTCAGCGTGCCGAGCGATTTACCCCGCTTCACAAACGGGTCATTATGCACCGAGCCGCGCAGGCTCGTGGCGGAAAACCCAAGCCCGAACTCAAACCCACGCGTGGCGGGAATGGTCAGCATGGCCCCGGCCAACAGACCGGACAACTTGCCGAACACCGGTTCCCCCCACCCTGCCGGCACATGGCGGCAGACACAGGACACGACGCCGCCCACGGAATCCCCGGCGTCTTTAAGAGAGCGGATCAGTGTGGCCATCTTGGCCGCCTGGGCCTGATCCGGACAGCGGACCGGATTCTTATCCACCAGCGGGCGGGAAATCGTCGCCACATCCACGTCCGCGGCCTCCAATTCACCCACGGACTGAACCCAGGCCACAATCTCAATACCAAACCGCTCCCGGAGAAACTTGTCAGCCACGGCCCCGGCGGCGACCCGCGCGGCCGTCTCGCGGGCACTGGCCCGCCCACCGCCACTGGAGGCCAGCACACCATACTTGGTCATATAGGTGAAATCCGCATGAGACGGACGCGGCGCGGCGCGCATCTCACCATAATCCTCCGGCTTGGTATCACGGTTGGGAATGACGAGCGTCACCGGCGAGCCCAAGGTCACCCCCTTCTGCAATCCGGAGATAATCTGAACGGTATCCGACTCCTGGCGCGGGGTGGTCAGATCACTCTGACCCGGTCGGCGCCGGTCCAGTTGCGGCTGGATGTCCGCTTCCTTCAGATGAAACTGGGCAGGCAGGCCGTCAATGACTGCCCCGACCATCGGCCCATGCGACTCCCCGAACGTGGTAACGCGAAAAATTGATCCGAATGTGTTTCCCATAAATCGTTTCTCCAATCTGTATACCTTACGAAATCCATCTTGCTCAATGCAATGGTTTCTTGGATAATGATGCAAGTTATGCGAGGATCTCCTCACAAGGGGGGCTTTTTCATGAAAGACAGTGATAAAACCATTACCATCCTGGGATCGTGCGCGCTGACCGGCCTCCTCATTGCCAGTTATTTCTACTTTGAATCCCGGTCCCCTGCCCCTGACACGATGGCACAGTTGGAGTCTATGCTTAAGGGCGTTCCAGACAGCGAGACGCCGGTCAATCAGACTGCCCCTTCATTAGAATCAGGGACCCGCCCCGGCAGTCAGGTCGAAATACCCCCAACGGATCCTCAAAAGGTTGACTTTGACAATAAATTGAAAGCGATGGCCGACGACGATGCCGGAGCCGCAGCACGGGTGGCAACCGACGCCTATGTGCTACCCCCGCCCCGGCTTGCACCTGACATGTTCACCTTTAAATCCCTCCCCAACGATGCGCCGGTGGCCGAATTCCCACTCGTACTCGTCGGCCAGAAAAATATTGAATGGCAGAAATACATAACCGGCGAGGAAGGCGGGGGTAGCTTTGGCGGCAGTGGAGCCGGGCGTACCACCCATGGCCCCACGCCCAGGCCACCAGGGCCACCGCCGGGGCCACCACCAGGGCCGCCACCAGGGCCACCGCCGGGGCCGCCGCCGAAACCCCCGCCGGAAGTCAGCACATCAGGGATCTGAGTGAACAGTCTAATCCCCCTCCACCTCGCTTCGCTTATACTCGCCATCGGAGTCACGCCCTGGTTGCTCAGTCGGCTTTTCCTCGGACGCTATTCATGGAGCACGAGGCTTGCAGGCTGGGGTCCGGCCATGATGGCCATCAATGTGGCCCTCCCACTCGCACTTCATGGGGCGGCCATTCCCATTACGGCTAACTCACTTGCCCTCGCCCATGGGCTCCTGGCAGGAGCTGTCGGCCTCATTTTCATCGCATTCAACAGAAACCCCGAAGAGTTTGAACAGAAGTCGCGAAGGGGAAATGGTGTTCCCGCCGGAGGCGGGGAAGAAAACTCTTCTTTGCGTGCTTTGCGACTTCTGTTCAAATTCTTTTCTTTGCCGCCTCCTCTCGCCACTGCCGCCATTCTCTTCGCCGTCCTTGTGTTGCCGCTGACCCACATTGCCGGCATCGATACCTATAAGTGGCAGGATCTGGCCGGCAACCTGGCGGTTGAACAGCGCATCAGCTGGTTCATTCATCCCCTCTCACTCCTCGGCTTCACGCCCCGCTCCTACTCCAGTGCGCAACCCCTGGTGCTTGGCACCATCCAGATACTGGGCCATACGGGTGTGGACTGGGGCTTCTATATCCTCTCCCTCGCCTGCGGACTCACCGGGGCTTCCGGCGCCTGGGTATTGGGCCGTTACCTGTTCAAGACCGATTCCTCGGCCGGGTGGCTGGCGATGCTCTATGTTTTCTCGCCCGTCTTCATGCGCTACAATTATTGGGCTACGGGGCGGGGACTCCTGCTGGCACTTCTGCCGGTCTATTTATTGATTCTCCTGAAACTCGGGGAGAAATGCTGGCAGGGACGCCAGCATCCACCTGAAAAAGGCAGCGGTCTCTGGCTGATCCCGGCCTGGCTGCTCATGACCGGACTCATCATGATGGCACATAAGGCAGGCGTGGTCGGCGCGCTTCTTATCCCGCTGCTGTTCCTGGTGTCGCCGGCACTCGTACTGTTAAGGGGACGCTGGGGGCTCTGGCTCGCCGGCCTCGTCACCCTTGTGGCCGGCCTGCTTCTGGCGAATAGTCAGCCCGTCACCATGGGAATCCGCCTGATCACCCGCTTCGGGTGGTTGCTTCCCCTGACCGTTCTGGCCATCGTCACGTTACCCGGCAAACTCACCACGCCGCCCTTCCGCGCCCTGACTGTGGCTGGACTCGGCACGCTGGTGCTCGCCTGCACCCCCGACATGTATGGAGCCCTGCTGGCCGCGCCCTTCATGGCCTGCCTGGCAACCATGGGTCTTGAACAGATCAGGCCGAAGAAATTCATTTTGAACAGAAGCTCGCAAAGACCGCAAAGTGAAAATGGGGCTTCCGCCGAAGGCGTAAAAGAATATTCCTCTTTGCGAACTTCGCGTGCTTCTGTTCAAACTTTTTTTCTTTCCGACTTCGCCGGGTTGGCCGTCCTCCTCATCCCGGCGCTGGCGATTGTGCTCAATCAGATGCGGGACTCCCCCTCTGACGCCGTCTATCAGGCGGCCCGCTTCATCGAGCAGACCGATCCCCGGGGTCCCTTCCGGATCGAGGCACCCGGCAAGGCACGCGCCCGGATTCAGGCCTACGTCTCGGGCTGTCCCCGTTTTTCAGTGCATGCCGAGGATACCCCTCAAATCGCCCTTCATCCGCTCCCGCCCTGGACAGGCAAGCCAGCCCTGTATGCACGCCAATGGATTGACACGATGAGGACAATGCTCGAACTGCGGGGCGCCCACACCGACTGGTATGGCGACGGCACCAAAGTCTATTTCGTCACCATCGACGGCCAGGGGACGGTCCCCGCCCATGCCACACGCCTGTTCACTACCGGAAATGTCTCAGTGTTTGAATAAGCAATAAAGTATTGCTAAACACGCAGTTTATTGACCAGGATTAAGATTATGATTATTATCCCCCCATGAAAACACCCCCCCTTCCAACTGAAATCAAGGTGATCAGGGAGAGCATGAGCGTGACCCGCTATACACATCAATCGCAATCTGAAATCATCGTCGGGGAGGGATTCATTCGGGCCATTGACCGGATCGGCCCGATCCCCATCCGCCGCAAACGTCCCATCGCCGCCCTGCGCCAGCTGGTAGTCCGGAAGGGCGGTCTCACGGTAACAGGCCAGAACGGGGTCAAGCAAACGTATGCCCCGGACCTGGCCTCACTGGAGGCGGTGACCGACACCGGCAAACCGATGTGGATGGCGCCCGCCTATCCCCATGAGCTACTGCGGCCATTGGCCGATGTGCTGGCGGCTTCGCTCTCGTTGAGCGGGATTGAAGTGAATGACCGCCCCGTCATGGAGATTCAAATCATCCCGAAAAGCGGCAAGAAAATCGGCTTGCTCTCCAACCGCTCCAGCGAAGAAAAGGCCTGGCTGGCCTATGTCCTGCGCCAGACGCTGAAGGCAGGGAACGGGAAATAAGCAAGTCGGGCGGAAGACTTCACCACTAATTGAAGAAATGAAAGAAATCCAGATTAAGAAAAGAGTTTGAACAGAAGCTCGCGAAGATCGCGAAGAAAAAAAGTTTTGCGATTTTTGTGTCTGGCGAAATACGCCATCCATCAAAAATCGCAAAACGGGGTTTTCGTGAATTGAAGAGCAAAACGGGATGCAGGGACTTGTGCAGGCACTGTGCTTCCTTAAGAACCCGTTGCGGGATTTTTATGCGGAGTACCCGCCGCATACAAATCCCGCAACATTTCTTCTTCGCGATCTTCGCGCGCTTCTGTTCAAAATTCTTGTCTGGATTTCTTCATTTCCCAATTAGTGGTGAAGTCCCTCTTTTCCGGCGGTACTTGTTGGTAATAGAAAGTTCATGCCACGGCTTGAGGCAATTCATCCCACCGGGTGGTGTAGCCCGGGCTTTTATGGTCCTGCTTCATCTTCCAGGGTTGCGTGAATCCTTCCCGCGCCGAATGCAAGGTGCCGCGCCCGAGCGTGCGGTTCACCCGATCGAGCACCCCCATCAACACCCGGCTCCGGCTTTCCAACCGCCCGGCAAAGAGGTCCGCCTGCACGGCGGTGGGCGACACCAACTCCGACAACATCACGCCCGCCTTCTGGTAGCGGAACCCCGGGCGGTAAATGCGGGCCAGCCCCGCCAGCGCCACCCTGGTCAGCTGCAGTGTGTCATCCGTGGGCGTGGGGAGCGACAGGGTGATGCTATTGCCGTAATAGGGCACCGCCGGATTGAACGGACTCGTCCGGATGGAGACCTGCAGGGAGCCGGCACAGGAGTTCTGTCGCCGGAGTTTTTCCGCCGCCCGGCTCACATAGAGGGCCACTGACTCCTGCAGACTCTGCAAGTCCGACACCGGGACACCAAAGGAGCGCGAACTCATGATCTGTTTCTTGGGCGGCGTGATCTCCTCCATCTCAATACAGATCCGGCCATTCAATTCCCGGTTCGTCTTCTCCATCATCACGGAAAACCGTGACCGCAGCCGCGCCGGCTCCGCCCGCTTGAGGTCCAACACCGTATGGATCCCCAGTTCGGCCAACCGGGGCGTCAGCCGGCCACCCACGCCCCAGACTTCCCCCACTCCCAACTGGCTGAACCAGTGGTCGCTTTCGCCGGAGGGCATGGCATTCAGGTCACAGACCCCGCCAAACGGCGGGTTTTTCTTGGCGATATGATTGGCCAACTTGGCCAGCGTCTTCGTGGCGGCCAGCCCCACACAGACCGGCAGCCCGGTCCATTGCCGGACCCGCTCGCGGATCTCATGGCCCTGTTCCCGCCCATCGCGGCCGGGGCTCCCCGTGAGATCCAGAAAACACTCATCAATGGAGTAGACCTCCTGGCAGGGACTGTAGTGCTCCAGAATGGACATCACGCGGTTACTCATGTCGGCATAGAGCGCGTAGTTTGAGGAGCAGGCCACCAGCCCCTGCTGGCGGGCCAGCTCTTTCAACTTGAACCAGGGCGCCCCCATTTTAATGCCGAGCGCCTTGGCTTCATTCGAGCGGGACACGGCACAACCGTCATTATTGGACAACACCACCACCGGCCGGTCGACAAGCCGGGGATTAAACACCCGCTCACAACTGACGTAGAAGTTATTGCAGTCGATGAGGGCAATGACACGGGAGTTCATTTGAATTTCCTGACCGAACCGGTCACCACGCCCCAGACTTCAAAACTCATCCCCTCCTTGATCTCAAGGGCGGCATAGCGGGAATTGGCGGGCACCAGCAGGGGTTGCCCGTCTTTAGTCCGGCCGAAAGTCTTGACGGTCAACTCACCATTCACAACCGCCACCACGATGCAGCCCACGCGGGCGGTAAGGGAGCGGTCCACCACCAGCACATCATTATCCCGGATGCCCGCCTCCACCATGGAGTCCCCCTTGACGCGGATGAAGTAGGTGGCGGCCTCATGCTGGATCATGTACTGATTGAGATCCAGCCGCTGCTCGATGTGATCATCCGCAGGCGATGGGAAGCCGGCCGCCACCTGGGACAGGAACAGGGGACGCGCCACCAAAGGGGCCCGGGCAACGGGCGTGGCGAGTTCCGCCATCGCCTCCCCCGGCTTCGGGACGCGCCGGGCGGCCAATAGCGCAACCGCCTGCGTGTGGAGCGATTCAGGCAACCGGATCACACGGGTGGGCTCCCCGTATTTGGTCGAGCCTGGCTTGCGCCCGGCCCCCGGCCGCCGCTTGCGGGAAAGTTGTTGGATCTTCGTCATACTATTTTTGTAACAATAATTAGGCCATCATGGCAAAACGAAAAAGAAAAGGCAACCTCACTCACCATCAGGATAGATGCATCTAATAATCACGCAAAACATAAAGATTTTCACACCCGCTTCGCTCAAGTCGCGAAGAACGCGAAGAATGCGGCATGATTCGCATTCCGGAATACCGAACTGCGAATCATGCCGCGGTTTCTTGAAGCCATATAGAGAGGGTATGGGATAATCGTTACACCTCGTCTGGCTGAATGATGCACCATGAATTCCTCAAAGGTGGCGTGACGTTTATTTTGGACACGGGTACTCCTGTGGCCGAAATAAACGTCACATGTCCCTCCCCCCTTTGCGATCTTCGCGACTTGAGCGAAGCGGGTGTGAAAATTATTTTCGATTCTGCTCGCTCACCATTGAAAGCACTTGACGCGGGGGCCCTTTGAATCCATACTCAAGCGGCAACACATTCAACAGAACGCACGGAGATTACCTCATGAGCCTGAATGCTTTCGTACAGTCATTTATGGATAACTTTCCCCTGGAAGGACTGACGTTTGATGACGTCTCCCTGGTCACGCAGTATGCCGATTTCCTGCCCGAGCAGGCCGATATCCACAGCCGGCTGACGCGCAACATCACCCTCAACATGCCCTTTGCCAGTGCCGCCATGGATACCGTGACGGAAAGTCCCATGGCCATCGCCATGGCGCTCATGGGGGGCATCGGGATCATTCACAAAAACCTCTCGCCCAAACGCCAGGCCGAACACACCGCACGCGTCAAGCACTACCTGAACGGCTTGATCCGGGCCCCCATCGTGTTCCGCGACACGGATACGCTGGCGACGGTCCATCAGACCAAGGAGCAAAAGGGCTACACCTTCAGCGGCTTCCCCATTCTTGACGCCCACGACCGGGTGGTCGGCATCCTGACGGCCGCGGACATTAAATTTGCCAATGACAATAAGGCCCGTGTGACTGAAGTGATGACGGCCCATGTCATTTCTGCACCCTCCGACACCTCCCTGCAGGAGGCGTACCGGCTGATGAAAAAGCACCGGATCGGCAAACTGCCCCTGGTCGATAAAGAGGGCAAACTTGCCGGCCTCTACAGTTTTTGCGATGTCCGCACGTTGGTTGAGAATGTCGAGCCCCTCTATAACCGGGACTCGCGGTACCGCCTGCGGGTGGGGGCGGCCATCGGGCCCAACGACCAGGAACGGGTGGCCATTCTCGCCAAGGAAGAGGTCGATGTGGTCGTGGTGGATACGGCGCACGGCCACACCAAAGGCGTTATCGACATGGTCAAATGGGTCAAACAGAACTACCCGGGAATTGATGTCGTGGCCGGGAATATTGCCACCGGCGAAGCCGCGACCGCCCTCCTGGCGGCGGGAGCGGATGCGGTCAAGGTGGGAATTGGCCCGGGCTCCATCTGCACCACCCGCGTGGTCGCCGGCGTGGGCATTCCGCAGATTTCCGCGATCTACGACTGCGCCAAGGCCCTGAAGGGAGCCATCCCGATCATTGCGGATGGCGGCATCCGCCATTCGGGGGATGTGCCCAAAGCCATTGTGGCCGGGGCCGACACCATTATGGCCGGCTCCCTCTTTGCAGGGACCGACGAAAGCCCGGGCGAAAAGATCATTCACCAGGGGCGTCAGTATGTGATGTATCGCGGCATGGGTAGTCTATCCGCCATGCGGGAAGGCAGCGCCAGCCGGGAGCGATATGGCCAGGGCAATATCCAGGAGGATGAACTGGTCCCTCAGGGAATTGAGGGCATTATCCCCTACTCGGGTTCGGTCCGCAAGGTGATGATTCAATATTGCGGAGGACTCCGGGCCTCCATGGGCTATTGCGGCTGTCGCACGATTGAGGATTTCAAAAAGCGGGGGCGCTTTATCCGCGTCTCTGCCGCAGGGGTGACGGAAGCGCACCCTCATGACGTCAAGATCATGAAGGAAGCCCCGAACTACCGGTCATAAGGAGACTCCAATGAACCCTGTGCTGATCATTATCCCGACCTATGACGAAAAGGAAAATGTCGGGCCGCTCTCCAGATCCATATTGGAGATTTCCCCTGGCGTTGACCTCCTGTTCGTCGATGCCAACTCACCTGACGGGACAGGTGCCATCCTGGACACGCTGGCCGCCGCCGACGCACGCATCTCCGTCCTCCATCAACCCGGAAAGTCCGGCCTGGGGCGCGCGTATATTGAGGGGTTCCAATGGGCCCTGAAGCGTCCCTATGAATTCATCTTCGAAATGGATGCCGACCACTCGCATAGTCCCCGTGAAATCCCGAATTTCCTCAAGGCGGCCGAAGAGGCCGATCTCGTGCTGGGCTCGCGTTATATCAACGGGATTCGCATCACCAACTGGCCGCTCAGCCGGCTCTTGCTGAGCATGGGCGGGGCGTTGTATGTCCGCCTCCTGACCGGCATGCCCTTTGCAGATCCCACCGGCGGCTTCAAGTGCTTCCGGCGCCGGGTTCTGGAAACCATTCATCTGGATAAGGTTAAATCGAACGGATACTCCTTCCAGATTGAAATGACCCATGCGGCCTGGCTGGAGGGCTTCAGGGTCAAGGAAATCCCCATCACCTTTGAAGACCGCCGGACGGGCTATTCCAAAATGAGCGGCGGCATTTTCAGGGAAGCCCTCACCATGGTCGGCCTGCTCTGGGTCAAGAGCGGCCTCCGCCGTTCCCCGAAACGGAAAACCCCGCCCCTCCCAGCTTCCAGGCCGGCATGATGAACCGGCCTCAGGACATTATCCGGGCGCTTCGTCCGAACCAATGGACAAAAAACAGTGTTGTCTTCGCCGCGTTTTTCTTCGCGCTGGGCGACAGGACCCTTGCGGTCCCGCTCTCCTCGTTCTATCAGGTCCTGCTCGCCTGCCTGTTTTTCTGTTTTGCCTCCAGCGGCATCTACATCATCAATGACCTGCGTGACCTGAAGGCCGATCAGCACCACCCGACGAAGAAATTCCGGGCCATTGCAGCCGGCCGCGTCTCCCTCCCGCTGATCGCCGGGATCGCCTTTTTCCTGCTTTCCACCGCCCTGGGGGGCGCCTTCTGGATCTCCCGCCCGTTTGGCCTAACCCTGACGCTCTATATCGGCCTCCAGTTCATGTACACGTTCTGGCTCAAACACATTGCGCTGGTAGATGTTTTCATTATTGCGCTCGGCTTTGTGTTGCGCGCGGCCGGGGGTGGCCTGGCCATGCCGGTGCCGATCCCCATTTCCCCCTGGCTCCTGGTATGCGCCTTCCTGCTGGCCCTTTTTCTCGCCCTATGCAAGCGGCGCCACGAGAAACTGCTGCTGGAGGAATCGGCCGGAGCCCACCGTGCCAGCCTCGAATTTTACGACACGAAGCTTCTGGACCAGCTGATTGCCATTGTCAGCGCCACAACCATTGTCTCGTACGCCATTTACACGCTCTCCCCTGAAACCGCGCATAAGTTCGGAACTCCCCTGCTGGCGATCACCATCCCGTTTGTCATGTTCGGCATCTTCCGTTATCTCGACCTGGTCTACCGGAAAGAGGGCGGCGGCCGCCCTGAAAAAACGTTATTGACGGACACGGTCCTGATTGTTGACCTCTGCCTGTTCGGCCTTTGCCTGCTCGGACTCTTTGTTTACACCCGTCATATATGACGTCCGCAGGGGTTTCCTATTCGGCACGTTTCGAAAAGGACCCTGTCGCCCGGATTCACAGGAGGAGCCTCAAGCGCTCATCCCAGATCGTGCAAAGTAACGGCGCCAATGGAGGGACGTATGAGATCCGCCTGAACGAGATGCGAGGAAGGGAAGGTTGAGGCCACCGCCACGCAGCGCATCCCTGCCGCCTTTGCGGCGGCAATCCCATTGACGGCATCTTCCACCACCGTGCAATCGGCCGGTTGCACGCCGAGTCGTTGGGCCGCCAGAAGAAAGAGGGCGGGGTCAGGTTTGCGCCGCTCCACATCCTCTGCCGTCACGATGGCCTGCCACATGGCGACTGGCAATCCGATGTT
>JBIKMI010000180.1:0-5834 GCA_044359285.1 Kiritimatiellia bacterium | reverse complement strand
GCCAGCCGCCCCGCCTCAATAACCGCTTCAAGCGCCGCCTGGGGAACCGGCGTGCTTTCGTATTGCCGCACACTGAACCGCTTCTTAGACAAATCAAGAAAGCTCATATACAGTCTCCTTACCGGCAGGCCAGCACGACCCGATCCCGATTCCCGAGATCCTGATGAACGTGCACCCCGTTAAAGCCGTGAAGGCTTAAGCATTCCACAATGGCCGCCCCCTGGTCAAAACCTATTTCGAGGAAAATCCAGCCGCCCGGACGCAACGCCTGCGCCGCCTGCGCCACCAGTTTACGGATCAGCTCCAGGCCATCCCCGCCGCCATCCAGTGCGGACATCGGCTCATGCTCCCGGATATGGCGAGGCAGGGCACCACACTCTGCGGTTGAAATATAGGGCAGGTTCGCCACAACGGCATCAAGGGAGCCCGGCTCGACCCCCTCCAGCAGATCGGCCAACGTGAACCGGATGGCGGATCCGACTCCATTTAAGTCCGCATTCTCCCGGGCCAGGCTGAGTGCCACCTCACTGGCATCCACCGCGCGATAGCAGGCCTCCGGCCGGGCGAGCGCCAGGCTGATCGCCACGCAACCGCTCCCCGTTCCCACATCGACGACCACCGGCTTCCCCACGCCCCACAACGGCGCACAGGCCAGCACCTGCTCAATCAGGGTTTCCGTGTCTGGCCGGGGGATCAGCGCCCGCCGGTCAACCTTGAACCGGTGCCCCATGAACTCGGTGTCGCCCAGGACATACTGCAGGGGTTCCCCCGCCCCGAGTCGCTTGAGGCCGGCGCGCAAACTGACCAAAGCGGCTTCAGGAATCACGGTTTCAAAACGGATATAAAGCTGGAGCCGGGGACATTTCAGCACATGGCTCATCAATTGCTCCATCACGAGCCGGGCCGACTCAACCCCCCGTTCGGCCAGATAGCCGGTGCCGGATTGCAGGACCTCGAGGAGCGTCTTCATTTCTTGAACGTGGCCATTTCCTTGCGGATCCGCAGCCCGGTATCATGCTCCTGCAGGGCCGCGATCAAGTCGTCCAGGCCACCCTCCATGACGCGGTTCAAGGTATAAATCGTGTAATTGATGCGATGATCAGTCAGCCGGCTCTGGGGAAAATTATAGGTGCGGATCTTTTCGCTGCGGTCCCCGGTTCCGATCTGGGTACGCCGGAGATTGCCGCTCTTCTCCTCCTCCTGATGCAACCGCCAGTCCAGTAGCCGCGCCTTCAGCACGCTCATCGCCTTTTCCTTGTTCCGGTGCTGGGAGCGCTCATCCTGACTTTGCGCCACCAGACCGGAAGGAAGATGCGTGATGCGAATCGCGGAATAGGTCGTGTTCACACCCTGGCCGCCGGGGCCGGACGAACAGAAAATATCCACCCGCACGTCGGCCGCTGGAATATCAATATCGTCAACTTCATCGACTTCCGGAAGCACCGCCACGGTGGCGGCCGACGTATGAATACGTCCAGAGCCCTCCGTGGCCGGCACGCGCTGGACGCGATGGCAGCCGGACTCATACTTCAGGTCGCGATAGACATTGGTGCCGGTGATGGAGAAAACGATTTCCTTGTAGCCCCCGACACTGGACGGGCTGGCATCAATAAGGGAAATCTTCCAGCGGCGTGCATCACAAAACCGGGTATACATCCGGAACAGATCGCCGGCAAACAGCGCAGCCTCATCCCCGCCGGTCCCACCCCGGATTTCCATGATGACATTTCGCTCATCATTGGGATCGGGAGGAATCAGGGTGCTTAACAGCTCTTTTTCGGCGACCGTGAACGCCTGCTCCAGGCCGGCTACTTCCTCCGTGGCGAGCGCCTTCAGATCCGGATCCGCCTCCTCCGACGCCAGCAACGCCTGTTGCTCATTCAAATCACGCTGGATCCGGAAATAAATACCCGCCTTATCCACAATGCGCCTGAGCCGGGTATGCTCCTTGATGGTCTCCCGGAATTTCTTCTGCTGGGCCGCAACGGCCGGATCGGCAATATCCGACTCCAACCGCACCAGTCGTGCGGCCAGCTCGTCGATATAGGCTTTCTCAATCACAGGAGGCTCTCCCAACCAGCAGGCTCACACACCGCTTCCGGATTAAAAACGGAAAAAGGCCAGAACACCTTGCGGTCTTCCGGCCTTTTCCAGCAATCTGGCTGACTACTTCTTCGCGTAGCGCTTGCGATACTGCTCCATACGACCCTTGGCGTCTTGCAGCGCGGAACGGCCGGTATAATGCGGATGGCAGGCAGAACAGCTGTTCACATGCATGGTCTGACTGGTTGACTTCACCTGAACGACACTGCCGCATGAGCACGTAATCGTTCCATCAATATAGTTCGGATGTATATCCTTCTTCATAACAAAACCTTTCTTCAAAAAAGCCGTGTACTTGTACCTGATTCGCCCCCGTGGCGCAACCACTTTCTCAAGGAAAATAAATTAAGACTTATCCAGCGCCTGCCGTAACTCCGTCACCAGGGCGGCCAGTTTGCCCTCGCCAGCGGCCTGAACCAGGGCACTTCCCACAACGACGCCATCGGCATAGCGCGCCGCCGCCCGGGCCTGCGCTCCATTACTGACCCCGAACCCCGCCGCAATGGGAAGCGCGGTATTCTGCCGCAAGCGCGCCAGATGCTCAGCCACGTCCACCGGGATGTCCGCCCTCACGCCGGTAACCCCTTTGACCATGATATAATACACAAATCCACAGGCGTTCTTAAGGATGACTCCCAATCGGGCGGCCGGCGTGGTGGGCGCGATCAGGGATATGAAGTCCAGGCCGTGTTGATCCAAATGGGTCTTAAATTCGCCCCCCTCTTCAAACGGAAGGTCCACCACCAGAAAGGCATCCACGCCGGCTTCGGCCGCCGCCTTGGCCAGCCGCGCATAGCCGTAGCTGAAAAACGGGTTGGCGTAGCCGAAAATAACAATGGGGGCATCGAAGTCCTTGCGCAAGCGGGACGCCATTTCCAGCACCCCGTCCAGGGTGGTTCCCGCCATCAGGCCGCGCCGGCCCGCCGCCTGGATCACCGGGCCATCGGCCGTGGGATCGGAGAAGGGAACCCCAAGTTCCAGCACATCCACTCCATTTTGAAGCGCCTCCCGACAATACACTTCCGACCGCTCAAGGTCCGGATCGCCGGCCATCAGAAAGCCAACCAGCGCTTTCCGCTCCTGCTGTTTCAATCGTGCAAAGGTTTGTTTGATCCGGTTCATATGCTGGAATTCTGTATGGCTTACTAAAACCGTTAATTTGCCATATGCACGGCGGGCATACAAGCGAGAACAGAGAGGTGCATCGGCGGGGCATCTGCGATTTGGTATACCTCCTGCCCCCGAAGGGGGAGCCACTCCTCAGCCCTTTACAAAGCAACACCATTCAGCACTTTCATATTGTTGTTTGAATTCATGCTTGCACTATTCCCGATCTCCGTTTACCGAGAATCAAGCTGTTCCACCCGTGCCAGTCCCTCATCAGTGTGACGTCCCGCCAATTACAAGAAAGGGCGAGAAATTAAGACCCACGTACGTATACGCACGGGCCTTCCTGGCTCATGGAGCGGAGAGACCGGAAGTTGTTGAGTTGTCGGGTTGCTGAGTTGTTACCCGATATCCGTCTCTTCATATTCCTTCAAGAAACCGTGGCAAGATTCGCAGTCCGGTATTCCGGAATGCGAATCTTGCCACATTCCCTGTATGCTTTGCGATCTTCGCGACTTGAGCGAAGCCCTGAAGTTAAGCGCATGCGCATACTTCAGGGTGAAGCGGGTGTGAAAAACTCTTTGCATTTTACCGCTGCAGGGATATGTCTCTGAATCTACCGGATCATGATCAACAGCATCTTGAACCGCTCAATGGCGCGGACGGAATGGGGGACATTCGCGGGCATGATGAAGAGCTGCCCCGCGTGAACACGATGCGGCACTCCGCCTACGGTCAACTCCGCCTGGCCATCCACAATCTGAACCGTCGCATCGAACGGCGCCGTATGCTCGCTCAAGCCCTGCCCCTTATCAAAGGCAAACAACGTCAGCGTCCCGGTCTTCTTGTCTAAAAGGGTCTTACTGACCACCGACCCGTCCGCATACTCCACGCCCGTTGCCAACTCAATCGCTTTCCCTTTATTATCCTGTTCGTTCATAAATATTTCCTGTCCTTATTGTTACGAAACCTTAGCGTCCCACAGGACACAGGTTTTTAGACTGTAGGCTGTAGACTGTTAGGGAATTCGTGCATTTCTGCTTGTTTTAACTTACGGTCATTTTCGAAAATTCAAAAGCCATTTTTTGCAATTTGACCTAACAGCCTACAGCCTAAACCGCTACAGCCTTGGCGGCCCTATGGGACGCCAATGGTTACGACACCACCCACTCGTTCTTCAAAATATCGCCTTGAATGCCGACCACCACGCATTTAAGGGGGATCTTCCGCTTCGCCTGTTGCGCGGCCGCCTGGGCCAGCCTGAGCAATCCGGAGCAGCAGGGAACCTGCATGATCATCACCGTCAGGGTGTTGATTTTGGCCTCGTCGATCAATGCGGAGATCTTGGCCGCATAGATCTCCTGTTCAGAATCCAGCTTGGGACAGGCGATGGCCAACACCTTGCCCTTGAGGAAATCCTTATGGAAATCGCCTAACGCATAGGCCGTGCAATCCGCCGCCACCAGCAGATCGGCTCCCTGGAAATGCGGAGCCTGGGGCGAAATGAGATGCAGCTGGATCGGCCAATGGGACAACTGCGACGGGCGCGTCCCACCCACAGGTGCGTCACCGGTTGCGGGTTTGGCGAACTGCATGGCGCGTGCCCCCGGGCAGCCCCCGCCCCCATGTCCCTGCGGATGGGCGGCGGTCAGCGGATTGGCCAGCCCCTTCTGTTGGAGCACGTCAACGGCCTGCCGGAGGAACTCATCCTGCTTGTGGTCCCGCAGATGCTCCAGGTGCGCCTTGAGCGTGGCGGGCCCCTGCTTGAGAATCGCCTCCATCACCACAGCCTCATTGTAGGGCTCCGCTTCCCGCTCTTCAATCGTGATTGCCCCCTCCGGACAATGCCCCAGACAGGCACCCAGCCCATCACAACTCAAATCGCTGACGAGCCGGGCCTTCCCATCCAGTATCTGAATGGCCCCTTCCGGGCAATTGGGAATGCATAATCCGCAGCCGGTACATTTCGCGTCGTCAATCTTGATGATCTTCCGTTTCATATGATTTTTCCTTTCGTTACTATCTGTCAACAGGATAGGGCTTTCTTGAATTCCCAACATTGACCACGATCAAGGAATCTGCATTTATTAAAATCATCAAGATTCAGATCTTCTCACGTGACGCAAGCCTGGCACTCCAGGCGGGTGGAAAAGTCTTTTTCGTCGCGCAGAAGTCGCAACTGTTCATTGGCCGGCCGCAGCCGTTAGGCGTCGGTGATTTCGACCACATCGAAGCCCGCCATTTCGAGCATGCGCTTGTCGGCCTGGTAGCCCTGGCCCGGTGTGGTCAGATAACCCGATGTGAACATGGAGTTTGCCGCATAGAGGGCTAAAACCTGCATGGGGCCCAGACAGGCTTCCCGGCCACCGGCAATCCGGATTTCCCGGGCGGGATGCACGAACCTGAACATGGCCAGGGTCCGGAGGACATCCCCGGCGGCAATTCTGGGGCGGTTCATCAGGGCGGTGCCCGGCCGCGGATCCAAAAAGTTGAGAGGAATCGAGTCCGCCTTCACCTCGCGCATGGCCAACGCCAGATCCACCCGGTCTTCCAGCGTCTCCCCCATGCCCATCAGACCGCCACTGCACAGTTCCAGGCCCGCCGCTTTCACACAGGCCGCCGTG
>JBIKMI010000033.1:0-16076 GCA_044359285.1 Kiritimatiellia bacterium | reverse complement strand
CGGCATAGGAGTGGGTCGTACAGATGGTAGGGAAAAACCGCTCCGAGGATTCCAGGTTGTGGTTATACCGGTTCACACCGGCCGCCTTGAGCTCCGCCGCCTGCGCCTCGTTCAAAATCCCCAAAGATACGCAAATGGAAAGCGGGTACTCCCGCTTGATCCGCCGCACTGCCCGCATGATCCGGTCGAGATCCTCCCGCACAGGGGAACGTCCGCTAATCACAATGCAATAGCGGATGGCCCCCATCTCCTGGGCTTGTTTCGCCCCCTCCAGCAGCTCTTCCTCACTCTGGAGCGGGTAGCACGGGATATCACCCGTGCTGAGGCTGGACTGACTGCAATACGCGCAATCCTCGCTGCAGCCCCCGCTCTTGGCATTCCGGATGACATGCAGGCTGACGTTCCTGCCGAAGTGATGCTGACGCAACAGGAACGCCGCATGCAACAGCAGCAGAAGCTCATTCTCAGCCGACTGAAGGATTGCCAACGCTTCTTCGCGACGGATCCCGTCGCCTGCCATCACCCGTTGACTCAAGGCGACCCAATCCCTGTTTGCCACCACTCCGTTAGCCATTGTTATCAGCCAATCCCTTCAAACAAGACCGTCGACAGATAACGCTCGCCCGCGTCAGGCAAGACCACCACGATCGTCTTGCCGGCATATTCCTCCAGGTGTGCCAGACGCACGGCAACTGCCGCGGCGGCCCCGCAGGAAATTCCGACCAGCAATCCCTCTTCCTTCGCCAAGCGCCGGGCAAAGGCAACGGCTTCGGCACTGTCCACCTGCTCCACGCGATCCACTACGGAAAGATCCAGTGTGTGGGGAATGAATCCGGCGCCAATTCCCTGGATTTTATGCGGACCCGGCTTAAGCTCCTGCCCCATCAACTTCTGGGTGATCACCGGGCTTTCCCGGGGCTCCACGGCAACGGAGATAATCTTCTTTCCTTTGGTATTCTTGATATAGCGGGAGACTCCGGTGATAGTTCCACCTGTGCCCACACCCGCCACGAGCACGTCGATAGCGCCCTCGGTGTCATTCCAGATTTCCGGACCCGTTGTGGTTTCATGGATGGCCGGATTCGCCGGGTTCTTGAACTGCTGGGGCATGAAATATTTAGCAGGATTCGACGCCGCGATCTCTTCCGCCCGCTTTATCGCCCCCTTCATACCCTCGGCTCCGGGCGTCAAAATCAGATTCGCCCCGAAGGCAGCCAACACACGACGCCGTTCAATG
The DNA here is from genome assembly GCA_044359285.1 of Kiritimatiellia bacterium. Classification (GTDB taxonomy): domain Bacteria; phylum Verrucomicrobiota; class Kiritimatiellia; order CAIKKV01; family CAITUY01; genus JAABPW01. The sequence goes on along the minus strand of JBIKMI010000033.1, from coordinate 14,839 downwards.
CTCATCGTTTCAGGCATCGTCAGGGTCAGCTTGTAGCCACGGGCCGCCGCCACATAGGCCAGGGCGATTCCGGTGTTACCACTCGTGGGTTCGACGATTTCTATGCCGGGCTTGAGAACCCCGCGCTTCTCGGCATCCCAGACCATGGCCGCACCAATACGGCACTTGACCGAATAGGCCGGATTGCGCCCTTCAATTTTGGCCAATACCGTCGCCTTCGCCCCTTGTGTGACCTTATTAAGTTTAACCAACGGCGTATTTCCAATGGACTGGGAATTATCGCTATATACTCTGCTCATACGTCTCCTTTTGTAAAAATACCGTTTTAATTTAATATTCTCTACTCAATCTATAGACATTATTATTGATTCCGTTTCAATTGTCAAGATTTGATATTAACGAATCATTTCACTGGCGGACCTGAGGGACGCCAGTGATAACAAGACAGGCAGTGTCATTTCGCATTCATCCCCTGTAATCAATCCACCTTCAAGGCTCGGTCAGCCGAAACAGAATGCCATTTCTTGTTCATTGCGTAACGCTCATTTCTTGTCGAGGAATGTGCGACCTACAATATTCCCCACGCCCACGATGTCAATAAAGGAAATCCAGGGACTGATTGATTGATAGAAGAATCAGGGACACACAAATCTTGTAAAAACATACCGTTTTCCCTATGATCCTCGCTCCCAAACAAAACATTCTTACAAAGGATCATATTATGAGCAAACCAGTGAAAAAAGTCGGTATTTTGACGGCAGGCGGGCTGGCCCCCTGCCTGAGTTCAGCCATCGGGTATCTGATCGACGAGTATAGTCGTGTGGCCCCCCACATCGAGATCATCGGCTATGTCAACGGCTACATGGGTCTGCTGAAGGGCCAGAGCATCCCGGTCACTCCTGCGGTTCGCAAGCATGCCCTTTTCCTGACGGAACACGGGGGCAGCCCGATCGGAAACAGCCGCGTAAAGCTCACCAACATCAAGGACTGCATCAAGCGGGGCCTGGTCAAGGAGGGACAGGATCCACAGAAGGTGGCCGCCGACCAGTTGATCAAGGATGGCGTGGATGTGCTGCATACCATCGGGGGTGACGACACCAACACGGCAGCCGCTGATCTGGCCGCCTTCCTGGCGAAAAACAACTACGGCCTGACCGTGGTCGGCCTACCCAAGACCATCGACAACGATGTGTATCCGATCCGTCAGAGCCTCGGAGCCTGGACGGCGGCCGACGAGGGCGCGCGGTTCTTCGCCAACGCGGTAAAGGAAAATTCCGCCAACCCGCGCATGCTGATTGTCCATGAAGTCATGGGGCGCAATTGCGGCTGGCTCACCGGTGCCACGGCCGAGGCCTATCGCAAGTTGATGGACAGTTTCCATTACCTGCCCGAGTTCGGACTGACGCGGGAACGCGAGGAGGTCCACGCGGTGTACGTCCCCGAGATGGCCTTCGATGTCAAAGCCGAAGCCGCCCGGTTGCGCCAGGTGATGGATAAGCACGACTGCGTCAACATCTTCGTCTCCGAAGGCGCCTGCCTCGACAGCATCATTGCCGAGTTGGAAGCCAAAGGCGAGGAAGTGCCCCGCGATGCGTTCGGTCATGCGCGGCTGGACAAGGTGAATGTCGGCAACTGGTTTGCCAAGCAGTTCGGCGAGATGCTGGGTGCCGAGAAGACGATGGTCCAGAAAAGCGGCTATTACAGCCGGGCCGCCGCCCCGAATGCCAGGGACAAGGCCCTGATTCAGGCCTGCGCCAAAAAAGCGGTTGAATGCGCTTTAGCCGGTATCGGAGGCGTGGTGGGTGAAGATGAGGACAAGAACAACGAATTGCGCGCCTGCGAATTCCCCCGCATCAAGGGCGGAAAGCCGTTCAATATCGGCGAGAAATGGTTCACGAATTTACTGAGCGCCATCGGCCAGCCCCAGGGTGTCAAGGTCGCGGTCAAACACTAAAACGGGCCACTGGCGTCCCATAAGGCCGCCAAGGTTGTAGCAGTTTAGGCTGTAGGCTGTTAGGTAAAATTGCGAAAAATGCATTTTAAATTTCAAAAATGACTCCGAGTGAAAATAAACAGAAATGTACGATTTGCCTAACAGTCTACAGCCTACAGTCTAAAAACCTGCGACCTGTGAGACGTTAGTCGTGAAAAAGGAGAGATAAGTATGGCCAAGGGAAATATGTTAATCGGGCAGAGCGGTGGACCCACCGTGGTGATCAATCAGAGTCTGGTGGGGGCTATTCTTCAGGCCAAAAAGATGAAAGCCATTGGCGGGATCTACGGGGCCCTGCACGGCATGAAGGGGATCCTGGAAGAGAGCTTCATTGATCTCCGCAAGGAGAGCCTCAAGACGCTCGAGCTGGTGGCCCATACCCCCGCTTCGGCGCTGGGCTCCGCCCGCAAGAAGCCGACCGACGAGGAGTGCGTCAAGGTGTTCGGCATCCTCAAGAAGTACAACATCCGCTACTACTTCTACATCGGGGGGAACGACTCCGCCGAGGCCACGCACATCATCAATGAGCAGGCCCGGAAAGTCGGCTATGACCTGCGTTGCTATCACATCCCCAAGACGATTGATAACGACCTGCGCGAGAATGACCACACCCCGGGCTTCGGCAGTGCCGCGAAATTCGTGGCCACGGCCATGATGGGCGATAATCTCGACTGCCGTGCCCTGCCGGGCGTGAAGGTCAACGTGATCATGGGCCGCAGCGCCGGGTTCCTGACGGCCGCGGCCGCCCTTGCCCGCGTGTATCCGGATGATGGGCCCAACCTGATTTACCTTCCCGAACGGCCGTTCTCCATGGACCAATTCACCAAGGATGTCGCCGCCGTGCACAAGAAGCTCGGCCGCTGCGTGATCGCGGTCTCGGAAGGGATTGCGGATGCCAGTGGCACCCCGATCGCGGCCAAATTCTCCAAGGAAGTGGACTCGCATGGCAATGTTCAACTCAGTGGGACCGGGGCGCTGGGCGACCTGCTGGCCACGGCGATCAAGAACCGGACCTCCATCACCCGCGTGCGGGCCGACACCTTTGGCTACCTGCAGCGCTCCTTCCCCGGCGTCGTGTCGGAGGTGGACGCCAAGGAAGCCCGCATCGTCGGCATGCTGGCGGTCAAAGCCGCCCTCACGGGCAAGGAGCCGAGCGGCTCCATTGCCATCCGCCGCAAGCCGGGCAAGAAGTATGCAGTGTGTTTTGAGCGTGTGCCACTGGCCGCTGTTTCAAAGGAAACCCGCCACATGCCGGATGCCTTCATCAATAGGCAGGGCAATGATGTCACGCAGGCCTTTCTGGACTACGCCCGGCCGCTCGTCGGTAAACTGCCGGAAATCGGCCGCTTGAAAGCCGTGAAAGTGAAAAAAAGCTGACGCGGGGTGCGATTTCACTTCGCTCCATCGCACCGAGAATTCAGGATTCAGAAGTCAGGATTCAGAATAGATACCCAAGCACGTGTTACCCCGCGGTAACCGGAATAACTCCTGAATTCTGGATTCTGAATCCTGAATACTGGGGCAGAAAACCCCCTTGCGCCCGCCCCCTGAATGGCACTACACTCTTCCTGTAGGTTACCTGCAGAGACAGCCTATTCAGCTGGGGAGGGTTATATGAAAACGATCAGGCACTTGGAACGGCGCGAAACACTGGCCTACTGGCCGGCAAGCGATGAACAGTGTGGCGAATCCGCAGGGCTCGTCACCAATCTCAACGAAGAAGGCATCAGCATCCACAGCCCCCACCCGTTTGAGCCGGGCCATCGCCTTAACATCCGGGTGCAGGTTGATCCGCAAATGGCCGGACACCCCTTCATCCATCTTCATGTGGAAAACGTCTGGTGCCGCCCCAGCGGGATGTCCGGGATTTACCATGCGGGGTTCCGGCTGGTCAACGTCTCGCCAGAGGCCCGGGAAGAGATCCAGAAATTGCTGACGGCCTTCAGTTATCCCGCCCCCAGCCCGCCTCACGCCTGAGGCGGCACGGCGCTAGACTTCGTTGCCGACCTCAAGTTCCGTCTCGAAGCGCATGGTTTTATCCCAGCTGCGCTCCTTCCGGACGACCACATCGAGATAGAGGGCGCGCGTGATGGCGGCCATCCAGAGATACCCGTAGAAGAAATACATCAGGAGCCCGACCAGCACATTCTCCGGCTGCGCCTCTTTTTCCAAAGCGAGGGTATACCAGATCTGGGCAAAGTAGAAAAACGAGGTGAACTGCCAGAAGGAGAAGATCCAACCCGACTCATGGCTAACCTGGCTGAATCCGAGCAACGACAGGATCAAGGCGGTCTGAGAGACCACAAGGGCCACCAGGAATAAATAGCTCATCGACAGCATGAACAGGTTTTCGAGAGTGCGCCACTTGTCATGTGACAAACCGAACGTCCGCAGGATTTTCAGGATTGCATAATTATTCCCGCGCGCCCAGCGGGTGCGCTGGGTCATCCACACCTTCAGGGTTTCCGGCTCCTGCTCCCAGCTCTGGGAAAACGGCACATAATCCACGCGGAGCCGCTCCATGTATAAGCGGGTGGACAATTCACTGTCCTCCGCCAGCGCCTCTTCATCCCAGCCCCCGACTTCAAGCAGGGCACTTCTCCTGATCACATAATTGGTGCCGGTTAAAAAGGCGATTTTGAGCAACATATGACGGCCGGCCTGGATAATGCCCTGAAAGCAGAGGCCTTCAATATTGACGCAGCGGGTGAGGAAGTTCTCGCTTTTGTTGCCGCAGCGGAACTTGCCCACGGACGCCGCCAGCGAGGGGTCTTCGACAAACCGTGCCATAAGCCGCAACAAGGCCACAGGCTCAGGACAATTGTCCGCATCATAGATGGCAATGTAATCGTCTTTTACGCGCAGGGCAGCCGCATTCAACGCCGCCGCCTTCCCCTTCCCGCCCTCCGGCTTTTGCCGATGGTAGACCTGGACACGCGGATCCTCTTCGTGCAGGCGGTCCAGTATGGCGGCCGTTCCATCGGTCGACGCGTCGTTGATCACCAGCAAGGTGAGCTTATTTTCGGGGTACCGTAATGCCAGCAGGGTTCTGACCGTCCGCTCGATCACGACCTCTTCGTTGTGGGCCGGCACCAGGATCGTTACCGGGGGATAGTCCAGGAGATCCAGCCGCTCGCGGCTCAGCGCCCGGGCCGCCCGGCGATGATGAAACACGGCGCCCAGCGCCAGAAAGAACTGATACGCCACCATGACAGCCACCAGCGTGGTTGAAATGATCGCAGCATAATGCATTAAATCGGACATCATTCTAGTATTCCTCGTCTTGCCTTAAGCGCCATTCCGCAAAAAGTGGCCGAAGTAGACCACAATCGCCGTCGCAAGACAAGACCCGACCGCCGGGCGGGGATTCTGCGGGCGCATTTGACCTCGAAAGATTTTACCACCCGCCTGGAGTACCAGGCTCGAGGCACCCTGCTTCGCCCGGAAATACCGTGCTTCGCAGGGCAGGCGGAGAGGGAGAGGCGGAGGGGGACGCAACACCGCCCTGGGAGGAAAGTCAGAGAATCCCTGCACTACGCCAGCTCGGGTATTCCTCAAGGAGCGGTGTGGCGTTTATTTTCTCCACATGTACTCGTGTGGAAAAATTAACGCCACATTCTCTTCCGTCTAGATGAGTCTTCTCCGTGCCTCTGTGAACTCGAGCTTGGTACTCCAAGCGGGTGGTAAGTCTTCACCCTTCATTTCTCAGGCCCATCAGGAAATGCCTGAGGGGGAAATAGGGGGTTACCTGATTGCAAAACGGGGCTCACGGCGTATCGTGTCGAGGAGTCAGTGAAGGAGTCCTCAATCATGGAATCACCCGGACAAGACGGCAGGGATGAGCATTACGGTCTGCTCCGGCCGAATCTCCTCGCCACGATGGCGGATGCGGTGCACGACCGGCTCTTTCTGCTCCAGGTTCTCCCTGATGACGACTTCCGTTTTCTCTGTGTCAACGAAGCCTTCCTGCTGGGCACCGGGCTCAATAACGAACAGGTGATCGGCAAATCCCTGCGGGAGGTCGTGCCCTCGCCCTTTCACTTCTTTGTCGAAGCCAAGCTCCAGGAAGCGATCCGGGACAACACCACCGTCACCTGGTTGGCGCCTACCCTCGCCCGGCACAGTCATCATGAAGGCGAAGTGGCGGTTACCCCGATTGCGGACGAATCGGGCAGAATCATCCAGTTGGCGGGCGTCATCCGGGACGTGGGCTGGCGCCAGAACGCCGAGGCAGAAGGACGGGAGCTGACCTGTCATCTCATCCAGCTGCAGGATGAGGAACGGCGCCGGATCGGCCGCGAATTACACGATTCAACGGCCCAGGAACTCGCGGCGGTCGGCATGAATCTCGGCCTGGTCCTGCAACGGAATGAGGGCCGCAACGCCACGGACGATGCCCTGCTCTCCGACTCGCTCGCCATCATCGACCAATGCAACCGTGAAATCCGGACCCTGGCCTACCTGCTCCACCCCCCCCTGCTGGAGGATGTCGGGCTGGCGGCGGCCACCCGCGAGTACACCTCCGGATTTTCACAGCGAAGCGGGATCCAGACTTCCCTCGACGTCAGTCCCGACCTGGGCCGGTTGCCACCCGTTACCGAGCAGGCCCTCTTCCGGATGTTGCAGGAAAGCCTCGGCAATGTCCATCGCCATTCCGGAAGTCACGTGGCCGCGGTCCGCCTCTGGAGAGAAAATGGCCATGTCACCCTCGAAGTCAAAGACCAAGGGCACGGCCTGCCGCCCGATATGATCACCGGCGAAGGCGGTAAACTGGCGAAGGTGGGAGTGGGTATTGCCGGCATGCGCGAACGCCTGCGGCAGCTTGGCGGCCGGTTCTCGATAGAATCAAGCGCGCAGGGAACCACGGTACGGGCCATGGTTTCAGACAAGGCAGGTGACACATGAATCCCCTCCGGATATTGATCGCCGATGATCATGAGTTGATCCGCAAAGGCATGCGCGCCCTTCTGGAAAGCCAAATGGACTGGCAGATTTGCGGAGAGGCGGAGAACGGCCGCCAGGCGGTGGAACTAGCCAGGCAATTGAAGCCCGATATTGCCGTGATGGACGTGACCATGCCTGAATTAAATGGTCTGGATGCCACACGCCAGATTTTGAAAGAGCGCCCGAAAACCGAAGTCCTGATCCTCACCGCGCACGAGTCTGAACAATTGGTGCGTGAAGTCCTCGCCACGGGCGCACGGGGCTATATTCTCAAGGGCGATACCACCCGCCTGCTCTTCACCGCCATCGAGGCGATTGCCCAACACAAGCCTTTCTTTAACGGGGCGGCCGCCGAAGTGGTCCTGGGGGGGTATTTACGACCCAGCCAGAAAGAGGGCCTGGCGCCTCCCAGCCTGACGGCCCGCGAGCGCGAGATTGTCCAGCTTCTCACCGAAGGCGGCAGCAATAAAGATGTGGCGGCCACGCTCGGCATCAGCATCAGGACCGTGGATGCCCACCGCGCCAATGTCATGCATAAACTCAACCTTCATTCCGTTACCGAACTTGTCCGTTATGCCATCCGTAATCATATTATCTCCGTTTGAGCCAGGATTTACATGTATTTATAGGTGAAAACACCTAGATATTTTACGAGCCTGAATTAGGTAAAGCAAAACGTTTATTTTTGCTGTCCCCTGCTTCATACTGGTCTCATGAAAAGAGAACCAGACATGTTAGACAGGGATTGCCGGACCGGCGCGCGCCGGGTCAGTATCTTGATACTGACCGGATGCGTGCTGGGCTTCATGCCTTGTGACATGCTGGCAGCAGCGGATCTGAGCCTCACCTGGGATGCTACGGCCAATGCATCCGACGGGACCCCTGTGGCCGATGTCGCGGGATACCGTCTCTATTACGGCACGACCTCCGGCCTTTACTCCAACCTGATTCCTGCCGGTCCTTTACTGACGGCGACCGCCACCAATCTCCAGGCCGGGATTACGTATTACTTTGCTGTGGCCGCTTATAACACGGCCGGGGTCGAGAGCAGTCTCTCCACAGAACTGACCTGGACCGCCCCGCTCTCCGACCTCATTGACACGGATAAGGATGGCATGACGGACCGTGCGGAGCAAATCGCGGGCACCGACCCCTATAATTCCAAGTCCGTATTCGCCACGACGATCTCGAATGCTCCGGCGGGGGGGGGCGTTCCGGGGATTGTGTTGCAGTGGACAAGTGTGTCAGGCAGGAATTATCAGGTGATGCGGAGCATGGACCTGAGGGCGACTCCCCCGTTCAGCAATGTGGGCGCGCCTATTAAGGCAACCGGCCCCGTCACCTCTTTTACAGACATCGACAGCCCCACGACCGGGGCTCGCTTTTACCAGATTCAGGTGGAGCCATAGGACCATGCAAGGCAACTGCGATGAAAACGACTTTACAGGCACTGAAAGGACCCTCCGGGGAACTCTCCCCGCCGCTTCGCACGCTCATTGTGGATGACTCCTCGATCTTCCTGACTTGCCTGACCCGCCTTCTTCAATTGCAGAAAAATATTCAAGTGGTTGGCACGGCCGTGAATGGTCGTGAAGCACTCGCCAAAGCCGTCCAACTCATCCCCGACCTGGTACTCCTGGATCTGCACATGCCGGTGATGGATGGCTTCCAAACGCTTCCCCTGTTACGCCAACAGGTGCCCCACAGCCGCATCATCATCATGACCGTGGATGAGGCCGCCTCCCTCGCAAAGGCCTGCCTGACTCAGGGTGCCCACGGCTTTATCACGAAAAGCAAAGTGATCCAGACATTGATGGATGAGATTCAACATGTCTTTACAGCCGCCCTCCCTTGTGAGGACAGGAGGAGTCCATGAAAACACTACATCATAACGCCACGCGCTATCACCTGTCGGGGGTACTCTCCTTCTGGCTTCTGGCGATAGGCTTGATTATTCCATTCGAGCCCAACCTGTCACTGGCCGCGACCACGGCCCTGCTCACCTGGGAGGCACCCACCCAGCCTGCGGATGGATCCCCTATAACGGGCCTTACAGGATATCGCCTCCATTACGGAACAGACTCACAGGTCTACTCCACCACAATGGATGTCGGTCTCACCTTAACAGCGACCCTGACCAATCTCCAGGAGGGGGTCCCCTGTTTCGCAACGGTGGCCGCCTACAACGAGAGCGGGATCGAGGGAGAGTATGCGCCGGAGTTGACGTGGACCCCGTCGGCCTCACGCCCCCTGGACCATTTCACCTGGGGGCCGATCCCTTCGCCCCAGACCGCCGGGACCCCGATTGACGTGTCTCTCCTCGCACAAGACGCCTCGAATCTCACGCTCTCCAGCTATGCCGGGAACGCTCGACTCTCAAGCCTGATGTCAAAAACCTCCACCCTGGGGAACGGCGCGGGAAGTTCCATCTACCCCATGGCCGCTTCCAGTGATGATGCACGGACACAGGTGATTTACCTGCCCGGCGAAGTGGGCCCTGCCGGTTGGATTCAAGCGTTAGCCCTGAAGGTAAAAACGGTTCCCGGCCAGACGCTTAAAAACTGGACCCTCCGCCTCAAACACACCTCCTCGGGAAGTTACACCTCGCAATCGGTATGGGAGAGCAGTGGCTGGTCGGTGGTGTACCAGACCAACCTGACGGTGTCAGCCACCGGGCTGTTCTATTTCCCGTTCTCGACTCAGTTCTACTACAACGGGACTGACAATTTAATGGTGGATTTCAGTTTCAACAACACCAGCCATACCCGTGACGGCTACACGCTGTACACGCCGGTAAGCGCGAAGCGCACCCTTTATTTCAAGGCGAACGGAACCTACGGAGACCCCTTGATCTGGTCCAAAACCACACCACGGCCCAAACTATCCGCCTCCATTCCCAACCTCCTTCTCCAGTTCGCCAGTCCTGCGACGATGACCCCGACCCAAACGACCGCCTTTGCCAGCGGCCTGTGGCGGGGCAAAATCACGATTCCGGATGCGGCCAGCAGTCTCCTGCTATCCGCTACTGATACTGCCGGGCACACAGGAAGTAGCAGCTCATTTGTTGTGTTGGCGGCAATGGGCGCCCCCCTTCAGGCGGTGGCCCTGGATCAAACAAACCTCACTTCCGAATTGCCTTCTGATGATTTTGACGGAGACGGGATGCCGGACCCCCAGGAATGGCTCGCCGGCACCGATCCGTATGATCCTGATTCGGCCCTGAAGCTGACCGCCTTGACCACGCCTACCGCCCCCCCTGCAACCGGCTATTCCCTTCAATGGGCCAGTGTGACGGGCCGGACTTACACCGTGTTGCGTAGCACGAATTTGATGGCATCGCCGGCGTTCGTCCCCATTGCTTCGACGATACCGGGCCAGGCGGATTTCACCAGCTATACCGACATGAGTGCGACCAATCTCAGCACGTGCTTCTACCAGATTCAGGTTGAACCCTGAGCGGTGCCGGCGCGTGCCCGCTTTTTCTCATACCAGCGTAATGCCCATACTATCCCCGCAAACACAGCCAGCGAGAGGATGAAAAAGATCGGACCGCCGCGGTGATGAAGCGGCCCGTGGATCACTCCGGGATCAACATGAATGGTGAGCAGCGAGATCGTCACAATCCTGATCCCATTCCGGAGAAGGCTGAGAGGGATCACCACGAGCACCAGCAAGACACGGCTCCAGAGTTTACCCAGCAACAAGGCCCCTGCGACCAGACTGGTGAGATAGAGCACGAGACTCGAGTGGAGCCCGCTACACTCCTCAGCAACCTGGATTGTCAGATCCGGCAGACAGAACACCTGTCCCTCCCTCAAAACCGGCGTTCCCGTCAATTTGAACAGGACATACGCTGTGTCCGCTGAGCCCTGCTGTAACGCCATCTGCAGGACATGCGTCACAAAGGCAGGAATCGGTACGAGGTAATAGAGAAACAACAAGGGAAAGGCGGCACGCAGAAAGGGTCCTGTCCCGAAGAAGAAAACCACGCCCCCGATAATCCCGGTAACATAGGCAGACACCGGTAAAAACAGTTCCCCGGCCTCACCGCCGGTCGAGTGCCCTGCCCCCCACCCGACCTGCAGGAAAAGCAGGGCGGCCGCGACCGCCCATAGCAGGACGGCACTACCGAGTTGGACCGTTAAACCGGAACCCGCCCTGGTCGCCACCGGTGAATCGGACGGCCGTGCGGGCCGCTGCACATAGAGAAGATACCCCGAGATAAAGGGGATCAAGGGAATATATGAATCCAGTTCAGAGCCCAAGGAGAACCGAACAAGCCTGATCAGAACGAACGCAAAGGCCACGCTCCACAACCCCAGGAACGTCCAGAATCCACTCCAGGGAATCTGAGGGCATAACCGGCCAGCCGTTGCCATGGTGATTGCCTCCCTCTCATTTCATTTTGAGCCGCTTCACCCAATCGGAGCGACTGATGAACCGGTCCAGCCTGAACGTCACCAGCAAACAGAGCACGACAGCCATCATCAAGATCACGGCATCCGGTTCCGGGGTGGCAATCTGCTCGCCGCTGAGTTCCAGATTATCGACACCGAATGTATAAATCCCGGTTCCCGCAGGTGTCAAAAGGGAGAATCCCAACGTGACGATGGATGACCGCGCCATTTCAAAGCTCAAGCCGACATTCCCCGGGGCCCAACCGTCCGAGTCATAGAAACTGATGGAAAAATGTTCCCAACTGGCTGAAAGAGGAGAAAAACTGTGCTCCCAAATAGAGCCGTCCGCCGATTCAAAATAGAGGGATTGAGTCGCACTATTGGTCCCAAAATAATCAAAGGTAACGGCCAAACTACTATAATCGCCAACGTATCTCCCTGCGCTGCTGGCCACATTGTCACGCTGAGCCGTATCTCCGGGAGGGTCGCCCACGTCGAATTGGATTTGAAGATAACCAGCCGGGTTCCCCCCTGGCTCAACAGCGGCTACCGACGCCAGGACCCCGACAGGGGCCCACCCCAGCAAATCACCGCCAGTGCTATCCCATGTCACCGGCGATCCAGTGACCGGTACCGCCTGGCCTGTCGAGCCAAGCCATAACGCCATCAGGACGAGGATGACTATTCTTAAAGCCATCGTCCCTCCGGGATCGCTACGGGTATTGTGCAACATATTCACAACATTTGACACTAGCGCGTCCTTGAGGCTTTTGCAAGAGTTTTGAGGCAACCCGAAACTAGGGATCCACCCGCCTCACCTCAGCCTTGTAATAATAGGCCTCCCCGCTGATTACTGCCGCATCAACCAGCGTATTTTCAGGGGGTGTCGCCTCAATCTCATCGCCACCCAGTTTGACGAAGCCTTCTGCAAGATTGGTTGACCGCCAGATGCAATATTTCCGGTTGGGTGCCGACGGCCATTTTATAACCAACCCTGTTCCCGGTGAAGCGCCCGCCCCCTCCGTAGGTGCCCGGTCAATCCTCAGCCTGAAGGTGTTCGTCATATCGCCGGCAGAGGTTCCGGCAATCCATTCATCATAGTTACACATCCCATCTCCATCCAAATCCCCTTCAGGAAGTCCCACGCAACCCCCAGCCCCGTAGCCGGCTGGATGAGGAAACTGGGCCATCCAGGCTCCGAATTCGGGTATGCCCTGCAGGACAAAGTCATCCAGCCGATAGACCTGGAGATTCATGCTACTGTTGCGTTCAATGGATACGCCAACCCATGCCACATTCTGAAGATCCTGCTCGAACTCGCCCCATTCGGCACCCCCACTCCCGGCGCCCATCCCGGACGGAGTCAGTGGCACCTGGACCGTCATCCATTCCCCGGTTCGCACATCCGGGACCCGATACCGCCACAGACGCTTTGACTCGTTGTTGTAAAGCAGCGCGCTGATCTCCACCTGACGATCACACACTATCCTGAAGCTCAGTCCCGTCACTCCGCTTGAAGCATAGTTCCCGGCAAACCACCCCTGCGACGCATTCGTGCCCGCTTCAATAATATATTCTTCAGGGGGGGTTTTGACCGATTGACTGCGAAACGTGATCTTCAGTCCCCCGTTTTCGGGCAAGAGCGTCACAGGTTTTTCGTTGACCGCATCGTAGTTAATCCAGCCCGCCACGGTGCCGCCGTCCCATGTTTCAGGAGCCCCCACCAAAGCCGAAAACCCATGGGTGCCCCAGAGAACTGACAGGAAACAACACACGAGCCGCCGCCGTCCGATCGACCTCATCATCGTCATGTCATTTGTTTTCATGGTGATTTACTCCTGTGAAACGGTCCATGTAAAACCGGTGCCACTATGATAATAATAACAGGCCTCGCCGGCCCGTAATGCGACATCCCAGGCCGGTGTGGTTGTCCCTGGGCGGTACCAATACCCGTCTGTATTCAGGAAAAGCGTCACCGCCTTAGCCCCTTCCCCGACGGTGAGCAGGTCAGCGCTCATCCAGGAAGGGCTTTTTTTGGCGCCACTGGCGGCAAATCCCCAACCCTGCAACGGCCCTTGATCCTGTTTCCGCGGCGTTACGAATGGCCAACCGACCAGGCGCCAGTCCGCTGCCAGGAAAGTCAGGGTCTGAGTGTTCGTACGTGCCATGCCCGTGTAGAGAGCGAGGGAATTACCGCCGGCCGACATGCGCTTGATCCAGTACCCCTGACAGGGGTTAATCTCAATCGCGGCCGGTACTCCTCTGGTAATCCACTGGCGACGGCTGTTCAAAAGCAAAGTCTGCCAGCCTCCCTCCGCATCCATGGCATAGAGCCTGTCGCCTGAAACATCATCGCCCTGGAGCCCCCGCGCCAACTGCTCGCCAAGCCCGGAATCCATCCGGTTGGCGGGGTCAACTTCAATGGGCATGGACACCCGGTACCAACTTGATGTCGTGAGGGCTTTCAGATAAACGGCATAAGTGGCCAGATTCGTGGTGTTTATTCCTGCATAAGAGATCACGACCCGGTAAAATCGGGAGGTTACGGTGGAGACAACATCGCTATCCGTAAAAACATAGTTTGGCGGCGCAGATGTAACGGTGTCCAGCACCCTCCAGTTATCAGCCGGGTCGCCGTCAGCCGCGATGACGGAACACCACTCGTTGGATCCCACATGCATTGTCAGCACAACATCCCCCCCTTCGGATTCAATTCTGGCGATGCCGGGCGCTCCCGGGGATTCAAAGACGCCTACCGTGAGGGCGCCTTCGACAAAGGTGAGAAACGCATAGTTGGCCGCGGCCAGCGTGCCGATGGACACGTTGATAGGATACTCTCCCGGCGGCGTCGTCCTGGTGGCGATGGTCGTGAGATCAGGACTCCCGGTTACCCCACTATTGCCCAGGTTCTCACCGACGACGAACCCCGAGCACGTCGCCGTCAGAGGGGGATTGGTCGCTCCGAAGATTCTGATTTTGTTATCGGCGGTGACCGTCAGCCATCCGGGCGTGATGACACCCGTGGTGCTGGCGGTGGTATTGGCCGAGTAGTTGCCGGCATCGGTGCCGGAGATCGAGATGCCACTGACGCTGACCGGTTTGGCCGCACCGACGTTCTTGTCCGCGAAGCTGGCCGCAGAGTAATTGATAGCCAGGTCATCGCCGGTGACACGGTCATCAGCCAGCGTCACGGTGGCGTCGGCATGGCCGTCATAGCTCTTATTCACGCCCGTTGCCGCAATGGCCAGCGAGCGCCGGGTGATATCTGCCGTCGCGGGCGGTTGGGCCAGGGAATAGTTAGCGGCGTCGGTTCCATCGAGGGTCAAACCGGACACCGTAACCGGCTTATTCAAGGCCACATTCTTGTCTGCAAATGTGCCCACGGCGCTCCCGGCCGCCAGGGTCACGATGTCTCCGCTCTGCACACCCACCAGCGCCGCACTGCTGGAGTTGATGGAGGTCGTCAGGCTTCCGTCATAAATTTTAGCATTAGCGCTCACGCCCG
>JBIKMI010000247.1:0-4274 GCA_044359285.1 Kiritimatiellia bacterium | reverse complement strand
TCATGTCCATTCCCGTCCGGGTTCTGGGTATTTCCGAACTCTCCTGCCGGTTGGTCGCGCCGGTGGCCACGCTACTGACCGCGTTCCTGACCTACTGGCTTGCCCGCCGTCTCTTTGACCGGACCATCGCTTTCCGGGCGGGACTCATCCTGATGCTGACCCCGCTGATGACGGTTAGTGGTACCGCCGCCACCACAGATGCCCTATTGCTGGCCTGCATCACCGGATCACTGGCTTCATTTATGCTCTCGTGGCTGGATGGATTCCGGCCCTGGCACCTGATTCTGCTCATCATAGCGCTCAGCGGGGCCCTCCTGACAAAAGGGCCCGTCGGTCTGGCGGTGCCTCTGCTGGTCATCGTCGCCACCCTGCTGTTTGCGGGGAAAGGCGCCCTGAAACCGTGGGTCTATGCAGGCTGGCTCGTGTTTGCGGTCACCGCTGCCAGCGTTCTTTTTCTTGCATGGGGGCTCCCCGCCAATGCCGCCACACAAGGCGAGTTCTTGAGACTTGGCATTGGGAAACATGTCGTGAGCCGCTCGTTAACGGCCATGGAAAGCCATGGGGGGAAATCGATTGCCTTCTACTTCTATTACCTGCCGGTGGTAATCCTGACCTTCTTCCCCTGGATCCTCTATCTCCCGAGGATTTTTGAGCGTCGCCCCGCCGCACCGGATCAAGGGAGTGGGAGCCGCCGGATTCTCTTTTGCTGGGTGGTGCCGGTTATTGTCCTGATGAGTGTGGTCGCGACCAAGCTTCCCCACTACATTCTTCCCGCGTGGCCTGCATTGGCCATGGCGGGCGCCTGGGGCCTTGCGCAGGCCAACCGAACCGGGTTATCAGGGAATCAGTCTGTCGCCGCCAGGATCGGGCTGGGCCTGTTCCTGACGATCGGCATGACTCTAGGGCTGGGCTTGCTGATGGGCCCCTGGGTCATGGCGGAAATGCCACTCTTTGGCATTCGCGTTCCCGCCACAGTGCTGGGGATCGTGTTTTTAGCGATGACCGGATTGGCCTGGCGCTATTACCGGAAGGCGTGCCACGACCGGGTGGCGGGACTGCTCGGCGCCGGGATGGGGGTCGTCCTGCTTTCCGCCAGTCTCTTCCTGCTCCCGGCCATCGAGAGTTTGAAACTATCGCCAAAACTTGCCGCCATCATTCAGCGCAACAGCGCCGCTTCTGTTCCGGTCGCCACTTGCGGCTATGGGGAGCCCAGCCTCAACTTTTACCTGGGCCGCAGTCCGATTACGTCCATCGAAGGCCCTGATCTCGCCCGCTGGGCCGCCGCTTCCGGCAAAGGCATCCTAGTGGTGACCGAGTCCCGGCTTTCCCCCTCTCGTGCGGCCTTTCGCACGCCAAGAATCCGAACCGTGGGTATCCTTAACGGCTTTAACTACTCTCAAGGGAAAAAGGTCCGGATACATATCTTTTACAGAAATGACCTGCCATGAGCGGAAAACAGGACGAACTCAAAACGCCCCTCCCCGATGAGGAGCCGGATCCGATTCCGATTGAACTGGAGATCGAAGCGGCGGATTCGGCAGGGAAGTCTGAAAAGAAGCTCCTGATCATGGCGCTGATTGTCATCACCACCATTCTCGTATTCAATTTCACTCCCCTTAAATCGCTTGTCAGCGATGTATCGCTGAAGGACCGTATTCAGCAATTTGGAATATGGGCTTCCACCATCTATTTCCTCATCAGCATCGTATTGATCGCCATCGGGATTCCGCGCATGCTGTTATGCGGAATTGCCGGCGGTTTTTTTGGATTTACAACCGGGCTGATCATCGGCCAGTTTTCGGCGCTGTTCGGGTCCTACGCCACATTTGTATTTTCCCGCTGGGGCGGGCGTGAATGGGTGAGATCCCGCATTGAGAAGAACGCCCGGCTGCGCAACATGCTGAAAAAACCATCGACGTTCACTATTTTCCTGCTGCGCCAACTGCCCATTGCGGGGATTGTCCCCAACCTGATCCTGGGCCTGACCCCGGTTAAACACCGGTATTTCATGCTCGGCTCATTTCTCGGATACCTGCCGAGCTCCATTATGGTGGCCGCCATTGGCAGCAGTTTCGGGAAAGGGTTCAACAAGGAAACCCTGCAGCATTCTGCGGTTCAGATTATTGCCGCCATGCTGGGGCTTGGGGCCACTTCGCTGGTGGTCTGGTACCTGAGAAAAAAGCTGATCAAGAATCCCTGAGCCCTATTTCAATCTCCAGGTCAGGATGCCGCCGATCGTCAGGAAAACAATATTCGGCAGCCACCCGGCCAGCCAGGGGGCAATGATTTCCTGTTTACCGAGAATCAAGCCGAACTGGACCAGGAAGTAGAACCCGAACAGGGCGGACAAGCCAAAGACGACACTGCGCATGGCGGGCTGGCGCGCTCCCCCAGCGGTCGCAGGCAGTCCCAGCAACAGCAGAACCAGACAGGACCAGGGCATCGCAACGCGCCCATGGATATCCGTCAGGCGCGAAGCCACCCACTTGGCGGAAACATGGGGACGATTCTGGATAATCCGGATCATTTCCAGGGTAGAGAGATAGTCGGAATCTTTCATCTCATTCACGAAATCGGCCGGCTGTTCCGGATAATCAGGCATTTCCAGAGGTCGCTCCAGTCGGGCAGAAGGCGGTCCGCGGGGATCGCCCTTTTCATCAAATTCCTTTTTCTGGACCCCGTAGAACCACCACGTGCCATCCAACCATTCAGCCCGGTCCGCCGTGATTTCCATTTCCACCGTCCCATTGGCCCGTTGTTGCGAAATTTTAACACCGGTCAAAGGACTTGGGGCCCGCTGATCAAACGACTTGATCAGCCATTGCCGTCGCGAAGGGCCTGTATGATAGACATAATCCCTGATCACAAAAGCTGAGTCCGGAGAGCGTTTCAGCACTTGCTTGGTATATTCCGCGATCCAACGGGTAGCCGCCGGCCCAACGGTTTCCTGAATGACGGCCCCGAAAAGGCTGGCGCACAGCCCCACCCCCATAAGGGGAAGCATCAAGCGGCGCATACTGACCCCGCTGGCACTCATGGCCGTCAGTTCATTGTGGCGGGCAAACTGTGTCATGGTGTAAAGGGTGGCCAGCAAAAGGGAAATGGGAAGAACCACCACAATGAACGGGTTATGCCCGTTCACCTTGAACAGGAAGAGCCCATAATAGATCAGAATATCCGTGATGGGAGCCTTGACGTCCAGAAAGTCCGAGAAACGATCAAACAGGTCAAGGACAACATAAAGCAGGCTGAACGCCACGGAGCAATACCAAAAGGGAACCAGGTACTGCTTGAGCATGTATTTATCAATGATTTTCACGCCATCATATCTCCCAGCGGTCGGACCAGGCCAGGGCGCGACGCAACACGACTTCCTCAGTCTTTACCCGGCCCCTGACTTTTTCCAGACGGGTCTCATAGGCGGCCATCACCCGTTTGGCATCCTGCCCCATTTCGGCCCCCGAGAAAAGCTCCCCATGCATGCCCCGGAAATCGAGATGGAACTGGACGCCCCCGTCGGTGATGGAGCCGCCTAAATCCTGATTGGTGAGAAGGAGGCGGTTGGTGCTTTCCTGATTACGGCCACATTGATCCAGATACCAGGTGGGTGACAAGGTCAGGGTGTCAATCCTGAGAAACCGGAGAATCCGTTTTTCCGCCTCGAAGAGCTCGCCGATATCTTCGAGGGGAACGGAGAAGGCGCGGAGAATAATAATGGTCCCTAGAAAATGGCAATACGCAGGTGAATAATGCTCCGCCTCCTTGGGCGAATAAAGCCCCAGCTTGATCTGAATATTTCTCAGATAATGGGGCGAGCGCCCCAGTCGCCGGCATAACTGGGAGAACGTCAGGTTCTCCGCGCGGGATTCGACGCAGGCACCCTCCAGGATATCCAAAACGGTCACTTTCGACACGATGCCAGCGCTTTCTGCAAATAGGTTTCACGAAAGCGGTCCTCATCCCACTCCGCACCGGTCAAAAGCGATTTCCGGGACAGTTTCAAGCAGTAAGCGTGGGCTTCCAGCCACTCCCCGCCCTCCCCTTCGATTGAAACCTCTTCCCGCGTAAAGGCCTTTCCCTGATAGGCATCCAATTTCGCCAATGACACCTCATCGACATCCAGATAGACCACCCCGTCGACCACTTTGTCAGGAAACGGGATCATGGCGGACTGCCCGTCATCCTTGGTCACAAACTGGGCATACCCGTTCAATTGCCCGAATTTGGCCGGATAGGAATGCCCCGTCAAAGCCTTTACCAGTTCCACAAACATT
>JBIKMI010000093.1:0-9520 GCA_044359285.1 Kiritimatiellia bacterium | reverse complement strand
TGAAACAAACACATTCATGAATCCTGCAAACAGGGAACTCCTGTCCGCCCTCCTCTCGCGATATTCTCCAGAAATGCAATCAGGAGATCACCAGCCTGATCGCTTGCTCCAGCGCCGCGTAGAACTCCGCCGGAGTATTGTATCGGGCATTGGCTTCACGCGACAATCCCCATTGCAACACCTTTGCTATTTCAGGATGAAGGGTTTCGATCCCGACCGGCTCACGGTCGTACAACTGTTTCAGTTGTGCGGTTTCAGGGAAAGCGCGCTTTCCGGTCAGCAATTCACACACCACCGCTGCCAGGGAGAAAACATCCGTGCGCGCATCCAGCGGCAATCCATGTAACTGCTCCGGACTCAAATATCCGGGAGACCCTTCAATATAGTCACTCTTATCGTGGCCCTTGGCCATCTTGATGGCCAGCCCGAAATCCAGGAGTTTCAGCGACATCTGACGATTAATCATGATATTTTCAGGCTTAATATCCCGATGCAACACTCCTTGCCTATGCGCATATGTCAGCGCCCCGACGCAAGAGTGGGTAATATCCAGGATGGTATGCAACGACAGAGCGCCCATACTCTCAATGATCTCACGCAGCGTCTGCCCATCGACGTACTCCATGACGATAAAAATACGGCCCTTTTCACTCTCGATATTATGAAGGCGCACGATATGTTCATGGGACAATTTCAGGGCCACTGCGGCCTCCACCTTGAGCTGAGAGATGGCGTCCTGATTCTGCGCCGTCGCCGCCTTCAACAACTTGATCGCCACCTCCATCTTCAACATCTTGTCCATCGCCTTGAACACGGTGCCAACGCTCCCCTTATAAATGATGTTCAAGAGCTGATAGCGATTGCTGGAAAGCGACAACCGCTCGTGGCTGGGCTTTTTCTCATTTTTCGGAGGGAATAATTTTGAATTTTTTGCCGGCACGGCCACCGGAGCCCCCGCTTTTGCACCCTGTCCCGGGGCAATATGGGTCTGTGGTCTCACTAGAATCTGGGTCATGGAGGCCGCTCTGGCCTTTGAGTTAAGCTGAGGGGAGAGTGACGTCACCACCCGGACTGGCGGCGCCTTTCTCGTGACAACAGCCACCTTTGAGCCTTTCGAAATTATGCGAGCGTCAATCATAAAGGAATTTCCCCCAATTCAAATGGTGATAATACAAACAAAAACAATAAAAGCAAAAAAAAACAGGCACAAAAAAGCACGCGGATCGTGTATAGTCGCCCGATGTTGTGGTTCGCTCAGCTCAAGAAATATGTAACCGTCGGCTTTAGCAGTGCCCTTGCGGATTTATCCATCTATGGATCGCTGGTCTATTTTGCCGGATTTTCGCCGGTAGCCGCCAATCTCATCAGCCGCCCGTGTGGCGGACTCTTCAGTTTCACCTTCAACAAAATCTGGACCTTTGACCGGAAACAGCGCCAAGGCACACACCGTGAGTTTATCCGCTTCTGGATCGTCTGGACGGCCTCCTACGGTTTGTCCAACCTGCTTGTCTGGTCGTTTCACCATTTCTTCATCCGGAACCCCGACCTGCCTGCAAGTTTAACAGCCATCATTCACCAGATTAGCGGGATGACCCTCCCCCTGGCGGCGTTGTTGCCGAAGCTTTGCGCGGAAGGGTTAGTGTGTATCGGGATTTTCCTGAGTCACAGGTACTGGACCTTTAGACAAAACTAGGGAAACCGGGGCCAGAGGTTCGCCCCCCATGCGGATAGACGTCATGGTGGTCCGGACACTGCCAAGGCCGAGTTCGTAATCCATCACCAGAGGAACAATGGAGTCAATGGGAGCCTCACGGGCCGCCTTGATGAGCCCCTCATCATTGCGAAGTGCCGCCAACTTTTTAAAATCCATACTCCAGGCGTGAAATTCACGCGGTTTCACTGCACTCCCTGGTTCGGCCACCGGGACAATACGGGTTGTCGCAAATCGCTGTCGTCCAAAACAGGGGGGGCTCTGGTCTGCTTTTGTGACAATCCTTAACGCGACCACCTGTCCATCGAGATTGGCGACAATTCGCCCCTTTTCAGGGTCCATACCCTCTTTTTCGACTCCGCGATGCTGTTGCACGAGGAAGTCCATCACGGGCTTGATTCGCTGGCTTAAATCGAACAAAGCCTCGGGATTAGCCAGATTTGTCGACATGAGCCCGGTCTTCAGGTTGCAGGTGGAATAGGCCATATACCCGGCCTGGGCATCATAGACGGAAAGAATCAGTGCCTCTTTTTTACGACCGATCAAGGGGTGCAGATACTCGTCGGTGTGTTTTGCAAAGACCAGGGCCTTCATGTCCGGCAAAGTCATGACGGCAACAATCCGGTCATGGATCGATATGCGGTTGCGCTTCCCGGCCTTCCCGCTATCCGGGGTGTTGATCTGCATATCAAGAAACAGGGCCGGGATCTCCTCCCCGGTCACGCGGTGATGCCAGGTGCCGATCGTCGTCATGGCCACGATTTTGCCTACCCGGGTGAGCTCCATGTGCAGGAACCGGTACCCGATATCGTATTCCATGCACACCGGGGTTTCCCGCGCCGTGAAACGGGCCTCAATATCAGCCAAAGGTCGATCGCCCGCCTGCGAGACGTTCCCCAGCAACACCCATAGACAGAACGCACCCAATACAGAGCCATTACACCACATTATCTTCGTCTCCTTCGGCCCCGTTCAGCTCCGCTTCGCTCCGGCTTCGTTCGCTTTACATCGCCCTTGGGCTTGTTCGCCGCGGGCTGGCTGAGCGCAAAATCAATCCGGCGTTTATCAAAATCCACCTTGACGGGGATGACCTTCAGACGGGTCCCCAGCTTATAGAGCTCCTGCCCGGCGCGCAGGGCTTTCGCCGCTGGATCGAAACGCACAAACGCTTCCGATATGGCCGAAACATGAAGCAAGCCCTGGACCCCCAATCCATCCAATTCTATAAAAAGGCCGAAGTTCATCACCTTGACCACCACCGCATCATACACGCGCACATTCCGCTGCTCGATCTGCTGGGCCAGGAACCGGTATTTTTTGATTTCAAGCAATTCACGCTCAGCCGCCTGAGCCACCTGTTCCGTTTCGGAGCAATGGACGGCGAGCCGCTCCAGCTCCTGACTCGGGTAGGGATTACTCTTTCCCTCCAGCAGCGCCGCCAGGATGCGGTGAACGATCAGGTCGGGGTAACGCCGGATTGGCGACGTGAAATGGGCGTAATATTTCTTGGCCAAACCGAAATGCCCCCCCTCTTTGGAGCTGTAGATCGCCCGTTTCATACTGCGCAACACCGCCATCTGCGCGCTGTTGGCCAACGGGGTATCCTTGATCCGGGTCAGGAATTCCATCAAGTTACGCCGGTGCTTCAACTGACCGGGCTGATACCCCATGTCATGCAGATCCGCTGTCAGCATTTCGATCTTCTCGCCATCAGGCTCTTCGTGGAGCCGATGGATCAGTTTCATGCCTTTTGCGCTTAATTCCCGATCGACGGCCTCATTGGCCGCCACCATACACTCCTCGATCATCTGGTGGGAAATATCATTCTCAACCGGACGGATATCCTCAATCATGCCGTCCGCACCGATAATAACCGAGTTTTCAGGCATCGTAATATCCAGCGCCCATTGGGCCATGCGTCGGGCACGCAGTTGCATAGCCAGCTCGCACACCTCGAGAATCAAGGGGCGGGCCTCAACCGGCATCGCCACCTTGCAATGCATGCCGGCCGGCGTCTGGATCACCTGCAACGCCTGCTCATAAGTCAGCCGCAGACGAGAACGGATCATCGTCCTGGCGAATTTAGCGCCAATCATACGTCCAGCCTGATCGAAGGTCATAAACGCGGAGAACGCCAACCGGTCCTGGTCCGGCTTTAAACTGCAAAGCCCGTTTGAGAGCTCTTCGGGCAACATGGGAATCACCTTATCGGGCAGATAGACGCTATTTCCCCGTTCAACAGCCTCCTGATCCAAGACGTTGCCTTTGGTCACGAAATGACAGACATCGGCAATATGCACGCCCAATACCCGGCGCCCTTCCTCATCGCGTTCAAGGGATAAGGCATCATCAAAATCCTTGGCCGTCACAGGATCCACTGTAAAAATAAATTTGCCGCGCAAATCGAGACGCTTGCTGGTCATGGTCAGGCGTGCAGCGGACTCGGACGCCTCCCGCATCACTTCGACCGGGAATTCCTGGGGGAGATCGTATTGCCGCATGACCGCCAGCGTATCCAGGGACGGGTTGTCCGCCGGGCCGATGACCTCAATGATCTCGGCCTCGGGATTGACATGCCGGTTTTCCCAGTTGGTGAACTGGATAACCACACGGTCATTCAGTTGGGCGCCCTGCGCATCCGGCACATAAAAATCCTGCTGATATGAAGGATTCAGCGGCAGCACATAGAGAAATTTGCCGGTGCTTTTGAGCGTCCCCACCACCACGCGTGTCCCGCGTTCCACCACGCGGATCACAACACCCTGTCGCTGCCATTCGGGTGTTCCGGGTCGTTGCGGCTCGAGACGGACCACCACCTGATCGCCCGGCAAGGCCGTGCTCAAGTTCCCGCGCTCGATTTGTACGGCCAGTTCGCCGTCCAGATTAGTAAGATATCCCCCGCCCGATCGTTTGACTTCCAATCGCCCGGTGACCAGGTCCGCGGGCGCCCCGAGTGAATAGCGGGTTTTCCGGATCATCACAATTTCGCCGTTGATGACCATTTTGTGAAGAATATCAACCAATGCCTTGCGCTCACCGCCTCGCAGTCCCAGCGCATCCGTGAGTTCACCCAGCGTCATCGGCGCATAGTCAGGCTTCCGGAAATACTCCAGAATCGTTTCATGGCTCACTTTGTTCATCATCGATTTAGGCATTTTAACTGACTCCCCTCGCTCGGGTTAATTTTCTTTCGACCGCAACCGCGGATCCAATGCATCCCGCAGGGCATCCCCTACCAGATTAAAGGCCAGCACAACCAGCAGGATGGCGGCAGAAACAGCCGCCATTTCCCACCACACCCCCTGCCAGAGACGTAAACGTGCATTGCTGATCAATATACCCCATGAGGGCTCTCCCTGCACTCCAATTCCGAGGAAGCTCATAAACACTTCCGTTCCAATGGCGGCAGGGAAACGGATGGAGAAGGTAATAATGACAATGTGAAACACATTTGGCAGGATATGGTGGAAGATAATACGCAAGGGATGATAGCCCAGGGAACGGGCCGCCAGCACATAGGCCCGATCCCGGTGCTTCATCACTTCCGCCCGCAACAACCGGCACAACCCCACCCAGGTCGTCAGACCTATCCCCAGATAGACCCCCATCATTCCTTTGCCCACCACCATGGAAATGGCCAGGATAAAAAGAAGGCCGGGAATGCTTTCAATGGTGGAATACAGCCAGACGATCACATCATCCACCCCTTTCCCGAAATAGCCACTGACGCATCCGAGCACGACCCCGATCGGGATGGCGATCAGCGAAGTCACCACCCCCACCATGAACGCGATCCGGGCTCCTTGAATCGTCCGCTGCAGCACGTCCCGCCCCAGATTATCCGTGCCTAGCGGGCGATACGCCAGGGCCTTCAGCCCGTGCCAGAGAGAAAAGGCCGCTTCCGGCGTCCCCGCTGGTGCAAAGGGATGCCTGAAAAGGCTTGGCGGCAGATACCGTTCACTCAAGTTCACTTGCGAATACGAGGGGGTGCGATCGGTCTGGCGGTAGTAGCGGTAGACGCCTTCGCCGTAGAGGGCGACCAGGAGAAAGCCGGCAATAATCCCGAGGCAACCCCGGATTAACCGGCGTCGCAGCAGATCCCGCCACGCCTCCCGCCATAATGATTGTCCACCTGCGTCCATGACCTACCTCAATTTCACCCTGGGATCGACCAGTGCATAGCATAAATCGGTAGCCAGACTGGCGACCACGTACA
This sequence comes from Kiritimatiellia bacterium, assembly GCA_044359285.1. Classification (GTDB taxonomy): domain Bacteria; phylum Verrucomicrobiota; class Kiritimatiellia; order CAIKKV01; family CAITUY01; genus JAABPW01. The sequence continues at coordinate 3,593 of JBIKMI010000093.1, read as the reverse complement.
GAATAGCCCCCACCAGAACCACCCCCCGGACCACATCGACATCAGAAGAGTTGATCGCATTGATGCTGAGCCCACCCAGCCCCGGAATCCCGAAAAAGCTCTCCAGCAACAGGTTACCGGTGTAAAGAAAGGGCAAGGCGATCACGGTGTTGGTCACAATGGGAATCATCGCATTGGGCAGCACATGCTTGAACAGAACCCCGGCCGGACTCACCCCTTTGGCAAAGGCGGTTCGGACATAGTCTTTATAAATTTCATCAAGCATCATCGTGCGATAAAACCGGAGATTGGCCCCCAGCCCGCTGAGAATCCCGATCATCACGGGCAGCAGCAGGTAGCGCCAGGACTCAAATCCCCAGATCGGGAACAGCTGCCACTTATACGCCAGGAAAAACTGACCGAAGATGATCCATACGAGGTAATTCACACTCATCAGGGCCACTGCCAGAAAGACAAAGACCCGATCCACCAAGCGATTCCGCCAATAGGCGCACATCAGCGCCAATCCCACCGACAGCACCAGGCCTCCAAAAAAAATGGGAACCGACAAAGCCAGCGATGGCAGCACGCCGCGTTTCAGCATCGTGGTGACCTTCTCATTGGTGGACAAGGAAGTCCCGAGATCAAAGCGGGCCAACGTTTTGAAGTAGTGCACCAGCTGGGAATCCAACCCATGCGGCATGCGCCGCTCCACACGCATGCGCCTGAGCTCCACTGAGCCCCGCTCAATCGACAACTCCAGCGAATTACCGGCCGCCTCCGCCGGCGCAAAGGGAAATTCGATCCATTGCCAGCGGGAGGAGACCTCCACAGGCGGGATCGTTACAGCAGGCACCCGGCCAGCCAGGCATCGGACCGACGCCCCGGGCGCCCGCCCCCGGATCTCCACCTTGAGCCGGTACCGCGACTCCATACGCAAGGGAAACAGGGGGCGGACCGGGAAATTCGTGCCGGCAGGGAGTATCAGCGGCTCGCCCCACACGCGTTCAGGAAAGGCGCGGGTGGTCGTCCACCAGCCAAACAGGACGGGTTTATTGAACCCACGCTCCTCATCAAACTCCTCCAATGCCTGGGGCGTAACATTTTTACCGAGCGCCATCGAGGCCGGACTCCCCCCCACCACATTAAACAGTAAAAAGGTGATGAGGATCACCCCCAGCACCATGGGAATCATGTAAAGGACACGACGTATGACAAAACGGGTCATAATCAACGCCTGGGCGGCAAAGCTTCACGAACGACGGCGCCAGACGCATCGCTCAACACCAGCACGGACAGACGCGCCGTGTCCTCGAGTTCATTCGTATTAAGCGAGACGTAGTCGAAACGTCCACGCAAATCGGTATAGCCGCCCTTTAAGAATTTAACCTTAGCATCGTTCAACAATTTTTTCATAAATACTTCACCAGAATGCCGTAGTTTACAGATCTAACTCCATCGTGTCCAGAGCAGGCACAATCTTTCCTCAAAGCACAGACTCATTTAGCGATTGAAGCCAGAATATTCCATGCTACAGTTTTGGGAGGTATGCAAAAACAGATCATTACCACCCAGCTGGCCCCCGCACCCGTGGGGCCCTACCAGCAGGCCGTGCGCACGGGACAACTTGTTTTTACCGCAGGCCAGCTCCCGATCGATCCTAAAACCGGAGCGCTCGTCACCGGTCCCATTGGGGCACAAACCCGGCAAGTCCTTGAAAACCTCAAGGCTATTCTGGAGGCCGCCGGTTCCACATTGGACCAGGTGGTAAAAACAACGGTCTTTCTGCGTGACATGAATGACTTCCCTGAAATGAATGCCGTGTATGCCTTATATTTCAAGGAGGCAATTGCCCCGGCGCGTTCCACCGTGCAAGTGGCGCGTCTCCCGAAAGATGCGGCCATTGAAATTGAGGCCATTGCCACTCTTTGAGGTTTTTGTTTCCCCATGCAATTTTAACCTAATAGACTAAACGAGACTCACCGGAGGAGAGGTATTATGCGATATGCAATTATTTCCGATCTCCACGCCAATATGCAGGCGTGGAAAGCGGTCTACGAAGACATCCAGAAAAATAATGTGGACCGTATCATCTGCCTGGGCGATACGCTGGGCTATGGCCCGAATCCAGCGCAGCTGATCCGGGAGGTGCGTAACAATGTAGATGCCGTCCTCCTGGGCAACCATGATGCCGCCCTGTGCGGGAAACTGGATGTAACGCTCTTCAATGACGATGCCCAACGGCTGCTGGAGTGGACCCGCAAGCAATTATCCAAGGATGACCTGAAGTATATCGCCTCTCTTCCACTGACCCTGATTGGCGATGGTTTTCTCTGTGCCCATGCCGAATTTTCAAAGCCGGAAAATTTTGATTATGCGTCGGAAGCGGAAGAGGTCATGCCCTCCTGGAAAGCGACCACAGCCAACCTGCTTTTCGTCGGTCACACCCACGTGCCCTCCATTCATGTGCTTGGCAGCAGCGGCATTCCCCGTCTCGTGGAACCCCAGGACTTCACCATCGATGCGGGGAAGCGCTATTTCATCAATGTTGGCTCCGTCGGACAGTCACGCGATAATGACCTGCGCTCCTGTTACTGCATCTACGAATCCGAATCCCAGGCGGTTTACTGGCGCCGCGTCAATTTTGATGTGGAGGCCTACCGGAAAGCCATGAGGGCAACGGGCCTCAAGCTGGATCCAAGCTACTACCTCCCCGAACCAGTGAAGGGGGAGACCGCACACACTCCGGCAAACTGGCACGTTGAATTTTCCCCGCCGAAAACTCCCGGACAGGCGACGCACGATGTGGTCTCAGTACAGGACCTGAAAGACATTCCCAAGCTGAAAAAGAAGCTGCCCCTCAGCATGATTTCGCTGGCCGTCTTCATTGTCCTGGTTATCGGCGCAATGGTCTGGCGATACCTCCCGCACGTTGCCGATATTGAGGCCGCCAGCGCGACCCCCCTGCCGGCCTCCAGCCGCAACAGCCTCTCCCTGCCGGATCGGGCCATCAAGTCCGGCGAACCTATTCCCGGCTGGAACATTCATATGGAGAATAAGAACAACCAGCAAGTCGGGGTAAACCTCGATCCCTTCAAACAGCCGTTTCTATATTTCAAATCAAAAAAGGCAACCAAGGGCTTGAGTCTCTCCTCCAGTTGGATCAGCGTCCAACCGGGCCAAAACTGGACGTTTGACGCGTCACTGCAGAAGAAAAAAGACTTCACTGGTACGGCCGTCCTGATGCTCACCCTTCAGAAGCGTGATGGAACAATTGTTCCGGAGTTTGCGAACCTTCAAATCCCTCCCCCCCAGCCCTCTGGCCTTTCAAAAATCCAGCAGTCGTTCATCATCCCTGAGGGAGCGATGATGATCCGACTGGTTCTGCAGGGCAATTTCTCAGGCACATTACTTATCCTGAAGCCTAAATTATTCACCCCAGAGGGGACTGAAATCGAAACAAGTACGCCGGATACCGCAGCGATAAACAGCCCTTCCCCCAGCCCTATCCGCGCTACCCGGGAAACGCCCGCCGCCAAACCTGCCAATCCCAACGACCCCTGGTCGATGAAGGCCAAATAAGGTTACGGGCATTGATCTTATCCGGGGCTCAA
>JBIKMI010000133.1:0-7642 GCA_044359285.1 Kiritimatiellia bacterium | reverse complement strand
ATTTAATTGCGGGATTTTGCTATAACGTGCTAATTATTAGCTATGCGTTATGCCTTTATTTCCGACATCCATGCCAACCTGCAGGCCTGGCGAGCCGTCCATCTCGATATTCGTTCGAATAAAATTGACTACATCCTATGCCTGGGTGATGTCATCGGCTATGGGCCGTCGCCCGCCGAGGTGCTCAATGAAGCGCACACCCACATCGATGCTTTCGTTTTGGGGAATCACGATGCCGTTGTAAGTGGCCGGATGGATGACGGGTCATTTAATCCCTACGCCCGCGACATGATCAGGTGGACGGCCTCCAAGCTGAACCGGAAAGCTTCCGCCTTCCTGGCCTCCTTTCCCCTGACCCTTATCGGCAATGGGTTCCAATGCACCCATGGCGAGTTTTCACGTCCGGCCAGTTTTGATTATGTGCTCAATCCGGAAGACGCCCTCCCCTCCTGGCAGGCCGTGGATTCCCCCTTGTTACTGGCGGGCCATACACATGAACCGGCTTTTTTTCTCCTCGGGCCGAGTGGCATCCCCCGTCAGACCGCCCCGCAGGATTTCGAAATGGAGCCGGGCATACGCTATTTCATCAATGTCGGCTCGGTGGGGTGTTCGCGGGATGGTGACCCCCGGGCCAGTTACTGTATTTACGATACCCTGGCTCGCGCCGTTTTCTGGAGGCGTGTGCCCTTTGATCTGGATAGTTATCGCACTACCCTGATTCAGTCAGGGCTTGAGCCGGAACGGTGCACCTTGCTGAAATCAGACCCGCTGGCCCAAACGGTCCCATTGCGGACTATGGTGGATTTCACTCCCCCCACCGCCCCGGAAATGGCGGCACGCCCAACGGTGGAGGTGCAGGATATCACAACCATGCGCCGGTCACTCCGGCAGTGGCAACGGCTTTTCCTGTTTGCGCTCGGCCTCGTGGTAATGCTCCTCACCGCCACGCTCTGGGTTTGGCTCAGTCATCTGGATCATCAATGCGTCATCGGTTCAGCCCCGCCCCCGCTGACCGCCGCCCATTTTCAAGAAAAAAGCAATATGCTGATGACCCCACGAGCCCCCAGCCCACCCGGCCACGCCATTTCCGGCTGGCAAGTCCAACTGGGTGATTCCCGGAAGCAACAGGCTTCCGTGCTGGCTTATAAAAAGGAGGCAACCTGTTTCCTGCTGGAATCCAGATCAGCCGACAGTAGCCTCACGCTCCAGGGTCCCCTCATTCAGGTGCGACCGGGCCAGAACTGGAGCATGGGTGGTTTATTTAAAAAAGAGAGTCCGTTTTCAGGAACTGCTGTTATGGCGGTGACCCTCATCCGGCGAAATCAAAAGGGAGCAATCACCAACCTTAATTTTGCCATCAAGGAACCCTTTCTCGCAAGAACGGATGGCTGGATGAGCGTCCGGCAGTCGTTCACGATTCCGGCTGATGGCGTATCGGTTCAGGTTCAAATCCGGGGGAGGTTTCTGGGAACCCTCCGGGCCAGGAGCCTGTCACTGGAACTCAATCATCATCCGGATCATGAACGTAGTTTGCCTCGGCCAGCGCGTCCAGATAGCCCTGCAAAATGACCTGTGCGGCCAATTTATCACGGACCTCTTTACGCCGTTCGCGGGTTACATCGGCCTGCAGCAGCATCCGCTCAACCAGGCTGGTGCTCAAGCGCTCATCCGTCGTATCGACAGGGAGGCCGCTGGCGGTCCGCAATAGCTCGACAAACGCCCCGGCCTCCAGCGCCATGGGACCATTTGTGCCATTCATGTTGATAGGAATGCCTACAACAATTTTCACCACCGCGCGATCACGGGCAATCCGGCACACGGCGGCAATGGCCGCCTCAACGGATTGCACGGTCTCCACGCAGAGGGGTGTCGCCAACATGGCCATGGGGTCACTGATCGCAATACCCACCCGCCTGGTTCCGTAATCAACTCCTAGAATCCGGCCCATCATGAGCGGTTTAACTCCCGGAGCAATACCAGCCCGTTCAATGTCAGATCCGGCACAATATCAACAGGGGTATCAAGGCCCTTCAAGGCCAACCCGGCATATCCGCCTGTCGCGCAGAATCGCACCTTCCGCTCTTTCAGGCCGGATTTTACATGATTGAGGATTTCCCGGACCATGCCCCGGTAGCCAACCACCACGCCGATTCGCATGGCCTCGCTCGTTGAGCGTCCGATATTTTTAAACCGGCCATCCAACCCGATCGCGGGTAACAATGCCGTCCGTTCGGCGAGATAATCGGTCATCAGGGGCAAACCGGGCGCAATCACTCCGCCCACGTACCGGCCATCCCCCGTCACCACATCAAAGGTCAGAGCCGTACCAAAATCAGCCACGATCACAGCAGAGCCATAGAGATCCCAGGCGGCGGCAGTATCAGCCAACCGGTCGGCCCCGATGGTTTCAGGCTGGGGATAATCCACCTTGATATTCAGGTTCATGCGGTGCCCGACCTGCAGGGGGGCTGTGCCGCACAGTTTCTGGAGAACCTGAGCCCAGAGCGGATTGAGACCGGGCACCACCGAACATAAGACCGCATCCCGGACCGTCCGATGGGCGGCCATTTTGCGCAACAGCAGCATGATCTTACGCTCTTCACGCCCCTCGCGGGTGGGCATCCGGCATTGCCGGACGATCCGCCGTCCACGAGCCAACCCGATATGGGTACTGGTATTTCCGATATCAATTACGAAGAAATAGTCCATGTGCCCCTCACCCGTTCCGACTAGTCAAGCTCCAGTGATAAATCCGCAGCGGGCGCGGAATGGGTCAGGCCCCCGATGGAAATGGCGTCCACGCCTGTAGCCGCGATGGCCGCCACAGTGGTGAGTGACACTCCGCCCGAGGCCTCCAATTTACAGCGTTTCGCGCACACCGCCACGCAGGCCTTCATCCGGTCCGGCGACATATTATCCAGCATGATCCATTCAGGGGCGGCCCTTAACGCATCCTGTAACTCCGCCTCGGACTCCACTTCCACCTCGACGGGAATGCCCGGGAATTTAGCCCGCGCCGCTGCAACCGCCCCCTGGAGATTGGGTATGCCGGCGGCCTGCCAGAGACGTCGATGATTGTCCTTGATCAGCACCATGTCGTACAACCCCATCCGATGATTGGTCCCCCCGCCACAGGTCACGGCGTATTTCTCCAGAATGCGCAACGTGGGCGTCGTTTTACGGGTGTCCAGAATCCGGGTCCCGAATGGCCTGACGAGATCGACAAATTCGCGTGTCCGCGAAGCGATGCCCGTCATCCGCTGCATAAAGTTGAGCGCCGTCCGCTCCCCGGTCAGAATGCCGCGAATAGGGCCTTCAATGGTCATCAGGACCTGGTCTGGCCGGACGGCCATTCCCTCCGCAATCAGGCAGTGGCACCGGAGTGTCGGATCCACGAGGGAAAACACAGCCTGAGCCACCTCCCCTCCGGACACCACATAATTCCCGCGGGCCAGAATCACCGCCTTCCCCCGAGTGCTCTCGGGGACAACGGACAGGGTGGTGACATCGCCGCTTCCGACATCTTCTGATAACGCACGCCGGATCAGATCCTGCACAACGGGATTGGCGGCAATAGAGCTCATCCGATCCTCCACTCACTGGGCATGTGGCAGATCCCTTCAAAACTCTTGCCGGACTCCACGCCGATGGCAAACGCATTATCCATCCGGTGATAGTTCACCTTATGGTCGGCGGAATGAACGGAAAACGACAAAAAGTAGGTGCCCCGAGCCAGATTCAGGTGCGGGATCCTCAGCTCGACCTGGCCGGAACCCGACAGTCCCGGAATCGATACCTCCGCAAGCTCGGTATTGCTCCCATGAACCAACCGGCCAGCCTCGTCGCTGATACCAAAGCCGAAAATCGAGGGACCCACGGGCGTTTTGACCTCATACCCCAACCGGACGGTCAGGGAATGGCCCCATGCGAATTTGGTGGTGGTCTGCCCGGCCTCATCAGAAAAGGCGGCGCCGGTGATCACGACCTCGCGGGTGCCCCATTCCCGACTGCGCTCCGCGCTCGCCTGGTTACGCCAGAACGTCTCGTACTGCCCCACGACTTTGCCGGGGTCACCATGGCCCAACACCCGGCCGTGATCCAGGAACAGGATCTGATCACTCACGGATTGAATGGTTCCCAGATCATGCGAAATGATCAGCATGGTCTTCTTCTGATCACGGAATTCGGACATGCGGCGCAGACATTTCCGCTGGAATGAGGCATCCCCGACCGCAAGCACTTCATCCACCAGCAGGATATCAGGATCCACCTCCACCGCCACCGCAAAGCCCAGCCGGACATACATGCCGGAAGAGTAGTGCTTAACCGGCTGGTCGATAAAAGCCCCTATGTCCGCAAAACTGACAATGGCGTCAAACCGGCGGTTCATTTGTTCCCGGGTCAATCCCATGATGGCGCCCGCCAGGAATACATTCTCCCGCCCGGTCAGATCGGGATGGAATCCAGCGCCCAGTTCAAGCAAGGAGGAGATCACGCCGGTCGTCTTGATGTTCCCTTCCGTAGGGGTCATCGTTCCCGCCAGCACAGACAGGAGGGTGCTTTTACCAGCCCCATTGGCGCCGATCAACCCGAGAGTTGAACCACGTTCAACGCTGAAATTAATATCCTTGAGCGCCCACAGGTCCCGCTCGCTGCCGGGGGCATGGATCAAATCCATCACCATTGATTTCAATGTGCGGCCGCCGGAACTCCGCAACCGGAACCGTTTGCCTACCCCTTGAACCTGTATGGCCATGTCACTCATGTTAAAGTTCGTCCGCAAAGCCAGGTTGAAGTTTTTGAAAGATCAGGATTCCTGCGACAAAAAGGCCACCGGTCACCACGATCGAAAGGGAAATCAGCGAAAGATCAGGCAGGGGGCTCCCCAGCAAAGCGGACCGGTAAAGCGCCAGAATTCCGGCCATGGGGTTTAAAAAATACAATTGACCAAGAAAGGGGTGCTTATCGATAACGGATGCAATCGAGGGGATTGAAATATCATAGACCACCGGGGTCATAAAAAACCAGGCCATGGTAAAAATCCCGGTCAGATGCTGGACATCCCGGAAGAAGACGTTCAAAGCGCTCAGCGCCAGGCTCACCCCCGTACACAATGCCAGATGAACCACCAGGGCCAGGGGCAACCACAGGATCCCCCCAAAGTGGGGTCCCACCCAGATCAGATAGACCAGCATGACCCCCAGAGAGAGCAGAAAGTTCACAAAATTGGCCAGAACAATAGAAAGGGGTAATAATACCCGGGGAAAACAGGCTTTTTTGACCAGATTTGCATTACCGATAATGGCGAAAGAGGAGTCCCCAAGGCACATGGCCAGGTATTGCCAGACGAAAATGCCGGATACCAGAACGGTCATGGGCATATTGAATTTCATGATGATGTTCATGAAAACGCCATAGATGGCTATCAGGAAAACCGGACCTAGCAACGTCCAGAGAAACCCCAGCGCCGATTCCTTGTAGCGGATCTTGACGTTGCGGACCACCAGCATGGATAGCAGTTCACGACGGGCGAAAATATCTTTAACCAATGCAATCATCGGGTCGGGATTGTAGGCGGTGTTGCCACTGAAAACAACTCGGAATCTTGTCCTGGCCGGAATCGTTCAGCCGTTACAACTTGTTATCTTTTCTTCCCTCAATCCGGTAATATTTATTCAGACCGAGCGGGAAGTCATGAGGCTTATAGTTTTTCAACCAGGCATGCTTGAGCGTTACCGCGAGTGAATGGTGCAGAAACAGCCAGGGACAATCCCCTTTTACGATCTGTTCCATGCCGGCATAGACCTGCCGCTTTTCAGCGCCGTCAGGCAAGGTTCCGGCCTTTTCATAGAGGCGATCAAACTCCGGATTCACATAATTACACCGGTTAGCGCCCGGCGTGATGTTCGGACCATAGAAAAGCTGCAAGAAGTTTTCCGGATCCGGGTAATCGGCCATCCAGCTCAGGTAAAAAATCTGAGCCCGCTTCTGCTCAAGCTTTTTCAGGAAGGATGGCCAGTTATTGAAACTCGGCACGAGCACGATCCCGATCCGATCCATAAACGAGGCCAGCACTTCAGCCATCTCACGCGTCTCAGGCTCGCCTGAGCCCAGCTCCAGCGTCAGTTCAAGCCGGCGTCCGGTGCGGGGATCCTTTCCTCCGGGATAGCCCGCCTGGATCATCAGTTGGCGTGCCCGTTCCAGATCAAAAGGAAAGAGACTTTCATTGGACTCCGACACTCTCATGGCGGGCGGGATCGGCCCGGTGGCGGGAGTTACACGACCATTCTGGAACTTGACCCAGCGCTCCCGGTCAAAGGCCGCCATCATCGCCTGACGCAGACAGCGATTGGTGCCCACCACCGGGTCTTCGATATTGAAGCCGAGGTACGCGGTATCCAGAGCCGGGGCAGAACTCATCTCAATCCCGCGTGCCGTCATCGCCGGTGTCAACGTGCGGTCCGCCGTCACAACGGCATCCCAATTATCACGGGACACGGCGGTAGCCTCCAATTGTCCCGACAGGAATAATAGCCACTGGGAGGAAGGATCGGTAATCACGTACTGAACCAGTCGGTCAATAAAAGGGAGCGGTTGACCTGCATCCGCCAAAAAGCCATTAGCGGCATCCGTTGCCTCGCCAGAAGCCGGATACCGCTCCTCGCGACACGTCTCCCGCCACTTCGGATTGCGTTCAAACTCAAGGCGATAGTTGTGAATGTGGGATTTCAGGATATACGGTCCGGTTCCGACGGGGTGCGACACAAAGTCCGCCCCATAAAAGTCCACCGCTTCACGGGGAACGGCATAGGCAAAATTCATCGTGAGAATCCACAGCAAGGCCGGAAAAGGGCGAACCAGGTGAATGCGGAGAGTAAAGGGGTCCGGAGTCTCCAAACCGGCTACTGGAGCCTCGTAATCCGTATTGCCCTGCCCTGAACGGGAGCGGAAATCGTCCAGGCCGACAATCCGGTCCCGAAAGACCCAATAGCCGGGAGACCCGACCTTGAGGTCCGCTACGCGTTTGATACTGTATACAAAATCCCCGGCACAAAGTTCGCGACCCCGCCCCTTCCCTTTGGGATTATTGAAAAAACAGGGGTCATCCTGGAAATAGATTCCCCTCCGGATCTTGAAGGTACAAATGAGGCCATCGGGCGAAAAGGTTGGCAGGGCTTCGGCCAGACAGGGTTCCACCTGGTAGGGCCGTTCCAGATAGGCATATTGAACCAACCCTTCATACATCTTGCTCATGGCCTGGATGGAGGGGAGATCCATCGCCTTGGCGGGATCAAATCCGGCGATCCGCTTGGTCTCGGCGCAAAATACCGATTCGCCTCCCAGTACGCCCGTGACCAGACTCATCTGGATAAAAAACAAAAGGATCCACCCTGGTAAAAACCAGAGAGGATCCTTTGAACACATCATCACCGTGCCATCTCCAACACCCGCCTCAAGGCGTGGGGGCTGCAGGCATCTGCGGGGCAGGCGCCACATCACCACTCCCAGCGGGAATTCCCGCGGGGGCAGCGGCGGACGGGGCAGCCTGAAGCGGAACCGCTTGCTGGGCAGGGATCCGGTCAATCACGGAGCCAGTGCCCGCACGGCCTGCGGCAATATAGCCGATAGCCAGTGTATTGAG
>JBIKMI010000165.1:0-6369 GCA_044359285.1 Kiritimatiellia bacterium | reverse complement strand
TCCCGCATGATAATTATTGGAATTCAACTCCATCGTATTTGCGCCGCAGGCAAAACCATTTCTTCCTTCGCGGTCTTCGCGTGCTTCTGTTCAAAATCTTCTCTTCTCCTTGCAGGACTAAAGAGTGTTTGCCTTTGCACTACAAAGAGTTACAACTCGTGTGAATATGCCCTGTACCGGGGTGAGGGCTTTTGTTCATTGTAACGCGCCTGAAGGAGAGGTAGAGTCAAAGGCTGTGTGAGGTATAAATTCAGTGATGAGGCTACGGCGGAAATAAGGCGGATGGATCAAGATCGGGCAGTCATTGAGTAAACGGTAGTGAGGGAGAGTGGTGAACTAATGATCAGAACCCTTCTTTTGTTTGGATTTTTGGCGATCGCTTTGTGCCGGACCACGGAAGCTGTAACCAATGAGCCTGGCTATTTCCTTTCCTGGGAGCAGAAAAAGGAACTCATGTGCCTTGGGCGAATCCAGGATCAGAAGGGAACCTGGTATGACGTCTGGATCTGCCCTGGCTATGTTCCGCCCGCGTCGTATGCCCGGACGAGTTTTAGGCGGGCCTGCGGAAACTTCGGGGAGTATTTCGAGGCGAATAAGTACCACTCCGTGAAGGAAGGGAGTGCCGCCTGTTTCGACTGGGCATTGCATGAATGCGGGATGGGGTTCACAATCAAGGGGATCCCGCGTGCCTGGGGGACGAGCTTTACTAAGGCAAACGAGCGGACCCGGCGGCGGGTATTCGGGTGGTGGATGGCCTATCCGTGGGCGTTTTTTGAGTCTACCGTTGAGACCGCCTTTCGCGGGGCCCTGGGTGCGGTCGGAACCGTCGGGGGAGTCGCGACCGGTCTGGCGGTGGTGCCAGCGTATCACGCGTTGGATTCCGCCGTGGCGGGGGTTTGGAATCTGGGGGTGAATACGATCATCATTCCGACAGTTGGGATCACGTGGAATACGGTGATCAGCCCGCCACTGGCCCTGATCGGTCAGAAGCCGAACGAATCACGGGTCGATGGGTTCTGGGTCACCGTTGTCAATGCGGGCCGTCCCCCTGAGCAGCGTCAGTTGACCAAAGAGGAAGTGCGGATGTTTTGCGAGTGGGGCCTGTTCCTGCTCAAAGAGACTCAACCCTACACCTCCCAACGGGAACAGGTGGACAAGACGACTGAGGCGAGGTGCTCAGAATTGCAAAAGGAAATCAAGGCGGCTCACAAGCAGGCCCAGCAGGCAAAGGGGGCGCTGAATAAGGAGGAACGTGCGCACATTCGCGACCTGGTCGCCACCAATGGCCTGGGCACCGCCTTTGCCAACCCGGCCTTCACGCCGGCGTATGGCTCTGAGTGTGAGGCGGAGATCCGGCGCAGCCTCAAGCTGCAGAATATCCCCCATCCGCAAATCGAGCAGATCATCATGTTATTGCGAACCTATCAGTCTGCCGCCCTGATGGCGCCAGAGTCCGTGCGTAAAAAGACGGATCCGCTCCAACGCAGCGCGGAAATCATTGGGGAATCGGTGGAAGAGACCTTTAAGTGATCCCGCGCGGAGTGACCGCTGGTCCTTCGCCTGATTCATCTCAATAAGCCGGATCCCATTGTCGACTTCCGCCATGACGGCCGACTCCCGTTTCTTGATCTTTTCTGTGAGGCACTGCTTGTCGACCGTGATTACCTGAGAGGCCTTACCCGTTGTCACAATTTGGCCAATTCCATCTTATCCGCAATTACACGAAGGGCAATCGTCTCGGCCTTCGCGACAGCCTCCAATTTACTGTCCCCGTAGGCCATGACCCCGGGCAGTTCCGGAATCTCAGCAATCCACCGTCCATCAGACTCTCTTTCAATTTCAATCTTCATGTTTGGAATATATCCCCAAATCTCTATTTTTTCAATCATTTCAATGGCCGAACGACGCAAATCAACGGCGGCGAAGCCGTAAGCTGGATTTGCTTGTTGGCGGGGTATCTGTATCGATCACTCTCAGACCACAATGGTTTGCCATAGGAAGAAAATCCCTGTCATTGTGCAGGAGGAGTATGTCGTGCTCGATAGCCACGGCAGCGATCATGCAATCAACGGCGTTTCTTATGGTGACTCCTTTTTTCCGGAGTGCCCTGTACATTTCTGCCGACTTCCTGAATGTTTTCTGCGACATCGGCAAATAGAGGAAGGCGTCGAACCGGGTCGAAACAGCGGAGTAATCCTTATCCTCCCGAATACCTTGAAGCACTTCAGTCAGGATTACGCCGCAGATGCAAATATCCTCATCCGCGCCAATCAAACTTTCAAGATGCCGCACTTGAGGCGTGTCACGACCCTTGAAGAAATCAATCCAGACGGTTGTGTCAACCAGGGTCATCAGGTGCCTCGTCCCGCCCGCCACGAGGACAGGTCACCATCCCAGGAAACAGCTCCCTTCAAGTCCAACACCTTTTTCTGTCGTCCATGCCGCAGCAATTCCCGCAAAGCGTAATCAATCACGGACCGTTGAGTAGGAATCCCTGTTAACTTCTGGCACTTCTGGACGAGAGTTTCATCCAGCACTATGTTAGTTCTTGTCATATCCATCGACTCCTTCATACACATGATAAGCAACTGCGATGTGTATGACAAAGGATTTCTTCATTGCCCAACGTTCACAATCTGGCTGAGGAGCGGAGCGACGATAGCCAGCATTGTGTTGTTGGGGGCTTATGATAACGGAGCAATTCGATCAAAAGACTGTTGATTTTTAGCTAGAGACCAGTCTTTCAGCAACTCCACCTGATGAAGCGTCGCCCATTCAATAATTAAACCCAAGGCACGAGGAGGAATCGAGCCGGCAAAGACAGAAAGATGATGGATGTCAATCAGCACCTCGTGCTCGCCATAATATGCATGAAAATGGGGTGGGTTGTGATCATCAAAAAACATCTTGATGACGATACCAAAGAATCTAGATATCTCAGGCACAAGCCTTCTCCAAATTGGGAATGGCAAACATCTCCTCAGGCTGCTGTCCAGTAACCTTCATGTAGAGTGAATCGGGGCATAGATCAATCTGCCCGCCCCACACCAATTCTCCCGATGACCCAATTAAAACTTTGCGAAACGCTGAAACATCACACCACAGCGAAAAGACACCCTTCCCAACCAAGCTGGAAACATCCGCAATTCCAACCACACCATCATCAAATTCCAAACGCAACTTGTAGTCATTAAGTGCTTCAACTTTAATAATGTGCTACATTTTTTTAATATACCAGTTTCCAAGAAAAGCCGCAATCTGGTTTCCGGAATATTCCTATTACATTTCCGACCTACAACTGCAGCCTTATTTGATGTAATAGCCCGACACACGCCATTTCCCGTCTTTGTCCATCATGGGAGTCACTGTTTCAATTGCCGATTTTTTGTTTTCAAAGGAAGTTTCGAATTCAATCACAACGTATTGGCCATCGGGGGCACCTGGCAATGAAGTCTTGAAAGTTGCTGACTTCATCTTTCTTGAGACCAATTCCCCCAGAGGTTTCCTGACGGCCTGCACGGCTTGTTCCCACTGATCCTGTTTGACTGCATTCCTGAAATATTCGGCGGCCTCTTTCCAGCTCTCGCCATATTTCCCGGAGTCCACGATCCCGAGCCATTTCTCGGCTCCTGAGACTGCAATCTTTTCATTTTCAGTTTGCCCTGCCATTGCCGTCACCGATCCGACCACAAGACATGCCACGATAAACTTAAGTAATCGACTAATCATTTTCATTTCTCCTTTTTATTGCCCCAACGTTCCGGCTCACTGGCGACAAGCCCGACAGGGCGAGGCGTACAGTGCGGCCGGTGGTTCGGTCATGAATATATCAGTGGGAACGATTCCGGGGTCTGAAGCGAGTCCAAGGAAAGATCAACATCCAGATCAGGCCAGGAGAGATGATCCTCATGGAGAAGTTGAACATTTAGGATCTGGTCAACTGTGGCCCCCCGAAACCATGGAAAATCTCCATAAGGCAGGAAGTACTCCTTGTTTTCAACAAGCAGCCAAAAACCAAAATGATCGATATTCGTCACTTCAGCCAGTGAAGTGGGTGCGCCAAGCGTTGAGCAATTCATTTTGTTTTTCCTCCACTATCGACTTTAATTCGTTTACCTGAACGGGAGACAGGCCGTGATTACGGGCCAATTCCACGGTTGGCTCCAACCAATATTTCGCCTCCCCATCCGAACAGTACACATGAACATGAGGCCGGGGTTCCTCCCTCGAGAAAAAGAAAAACCGGTAACCACGCCATTTGAACACTGTTGGACTCATGAGGTCATGTTATGTGGTTCTGTCTTCTATATCAATTATTTCTTAAAACCGAACGACCGCCTTCTCCAGCGGCGCAAGCCGTATGGAGAAAGGCGTGGTTCGGGCTTTCATGCGACTGCTTCTTTGAGTTTTTCGGCAAGCCACAGTTTGATCACGGATTGACGGGTCACCCCCAGGCGATGTGCCTCACGGTCGAGGGAATGAATCATCCAGATGGGAAAATCCACGTTGACCCGCTTTTGCAGGCAATCAGGGCGGATGGATTTGGAAAGATCCAGATGCCGGATGATGTCCTCGCCCTTTTCAAATTGCTCATCAAATGCTTTAGCTTTCATAAATTTCAATCTCCTCCCTGCGTGAGTGCCGCACTGATATAATCCTGGTATATGTCCCCCGCGGGGTGATTACGGCGGACCAATGTTTTCCACTGATCACGCCAATCACAACTATCCGCGGCTCGTCAACCGTTCGGGCGGGCACTTCAACCCTATCCACGTCGTTCCAGAGCGCTTGCGCCTCAATAAAATCAATCCCATGCTTTTGCTTATTGATGGCGCTCTTATTGGGATCAAATTCAAATTCCATAACTGTATAAAAACTATACCATTTCCACTCTTGAATCAATTATTAATTCTGCCCGAACGCGACTCTTGACCCGCGGTGAGCGTGCGAGCCGTCGCGGTCAAAGAGGTGGTTCGCGGATTATTTTGCGGCTTCAATCAGTTGCATGTCAGACTTAAGCAGCCGGTTGACAACAGCCGAAATATCAGAACGTCTACTGGATGCGATTTTTTCCACAAAACTCAACACATCTGAGTCGAGATAAACGGGCAAGTTCATCTTCGCATCCGGCCGAAAGAATTTCCCGCGCACTCCCTTTGAAAAGTCATATTCCTTTTTCATATCATTTCTCCATGTACTGACTGATTTCACGCCTGACGGCCTTTCGAGACGAAATAATCCTGATGCAGGCATTTGATTCGCCGCTTTCCCGGTACGTGTGGTGCACCACCAAAACTCCACCGCTGGCCGAAAGGCCAATCGTCACCCAGCGATCTTCAGTTTTGCTGTGTTCTTCATCAAACACCGTGATGGCCCTTGGGTCACGGAAAACATGCGTCGCTTGCTCGAATCGCACACCATGATTTTTCCGATTAAGACGATCTTTTACGGGATCCCACTCGAAATCATAATTCATCGGGTTGCCCCTTGTTTATTCATATATTTGGCATTCTACGACAAAAGCAAAAAAAATCAACAGGCCGTCTTTGCCTGCCGGTGTTGGGACGCCAGCTCCTTCGCCTTAACGATAATTGGGGGCTCAGTCACCTTGAAAACGACCAGCGCAGAAGTCGGATCCCACTTCACTATATCTTCGATATTTATCTGCAAAAGATTGGGCAATGCCTTGGCTTGTTCAATGGTTATAGAGAAGAGGACGACAGAGTCGTCTTGTTCCTCCATTTCGACCGAACATTCAAAGGCCACCTCCGGTTGGTGCGGCGAATGCTCGATAGATCGCTTACCAAAAATGGCGGTATACTGCCCATTCGGCGAGTCTACTCCTTGAGAGAAACTACGACAAAATAGGATTTTCCGGATAAAGCGCAGCACACGACTTGCATATCTACTAATGGTGCCCGCATTTTTTCTGGATTTCCGTTTGCGAAACGGCAGGCTGATGAAATACGCAGACACCATGGTAAAAGGCGCGCCAAAATAGATCAGGCCGAGATCGCCAGCATGTATACCCGGCTCGAGTACCGCCAATTGGGGAGACTGGGGATCGTAACCTGGATTGACCTCCCGCCCTCTTGGGTATCGCCCAACGAGTCTTTCGGCCAATCGGCTGGACGAGGAGTCCCACAGGTGTGCTGCACGAATATTGTCCGATACATATCGCTGTTGGCCAACCCAATATTCAAACTCAATTCTGGATCCATAGACAGTGTATCGACGCTGATCTGAATCGGTAGACTCCCGCTGAGTTACTTCGCTAACCAGTATGCGCCCATTGGTCAATGGCCACTTCGAACTCTTCATGCAATTGCGAAGGTCCAAATTCCCAGTGTCAATACGCACGGCCCCAAG
>JBIKMI010000012.1:0-22101 GCA_044359285.1 Kiritimatiellia bacterium | reverse complement strand
CGGAGAGGGAGGGATTTGAACCCTCGGTACCGGTTGTTACCAGTACGGCGGTTTAGCAAACCGCTGCTTTCGACCACTCAGCCACCTCTCCACAAGTGATGAGGCGACATACTAGGGTAGAGTCACCTTTACTTTCAAGGGGGAAATAAGAAATTGTGATTTCCCGGCAGGGTTCTGCCTCAAAGCCCCGGGGCCATCATCGGAAAAGCATTCAGATTCCTGTTTTTCAAAGGGGGGACCAGAGCCTTGAAATGCGGGGATTCACGCAGCGGTGTGAACCGCGGGTCATCTCGCAGGAGTCCGCGGGCCACGTCGCCGCCGACTTCAACCGCCTTCTTCAAGGATACGAAGGCTTCCTGGGGTTTATTGATGAAGAACTGGGTGTACGCCAGATCAATCCAGCTTTTGAAGGCGGTGGGTTCGCGCGTCAGATATTTCTGGAGGGCATAAATACGCAGATCCCAGCGCTTGTTGGCCTCAAATAACTGGGCAATGCTCAGGTAGGCCTCTGGCGGAAGGGTAGGGGTGTCGATCAGGCTGCGGGTTAGTCCTTGGAATTGAGCTTCCATCCCGAGCCGGAGATAGGTCGTGGCCAGATCCATGGCGCTGTTGAAGTCGAGCTTGCCGCTGGCCATCAGTTTTTCCAGCTCCAGCCGGTGGAGGTTATCCTTCTCGGCGTTCTGGATGGAATTCAGGAAGTTGCCGGCATTGGCGTTGTAAGGATCCAGCACCTTATAGCCCTCCATCACCTTGGCCGCCTCGCTGTAGCGCTGCTGGCGCATGTAGAGATCCGCCAGCCGGAAGCAGGCTTCAGGGCTTTCCGGGCAGAGTTCGCGGGATTGTTTGAAGGCGTATTCAGCCTCCCCGATCACGCCGCGGGCCGCATACAGGCCGGCAATGGCGGAACGCATCTTCGAAAACGACTTTTTGGCGTCCGAGTTGCGCCGGAAGTCCTCGCGGTCGGTAAATTCCTTTGTGAGTTTGTCCCAGTATACCCGATCCTTGGCGACAATATCCGCCCAGAGTTTCGGATTTTCCTGAGGAGAAGGCACCGGTTCCTTCTCGATTTTCATGATCACGCCGTAAGGGGTGAGGAAGGTGTACATCCAGGGGATGACA
Source organism: Kiritimatiellia bacterium (assembly GCA_044359285.1). Lineage (GTDB taxonomy): Bacteria > Verrucomicrobiota > Kiritimatiellia > CAIKKV01 > CAITUY01 > JAABPW01. Next base: position 20,982 of record JBIKMI010000012.1, on the reverse strand, counting down.
TAACTTTCCTCAATGTAGAAGGCGTGTTTGTCCTTATTCTTGTCAAAGATCCAGCGGGCGAGGATGCCATTGATCGTCATCACGCCTCCCACTCCCTGCACGCTGACGCGGCCATTCTCAATCTTGATGTCGGCGCTGGCGGGGATTTTTCCGGCCTGCACATCGCGGACATATTCCTGGAAGGCGCGATTGTTGTCTTCAGGGCTGGGGATATAGATGGGCTGGACCGGATAGGTCTGGTCGCGCTTGAGCAGGCGCTGGAACGGGCCGTCATTTTTAGGCCGCGTGTAGTCGTAGTGATCCCGGATGTAACTCATGTACGTCGTGTCGGCCAGGGCATTCTGCGTGATGATGTAGACATCCGAGCGGTCGAAAGCCTGGTCGCGGAAGCGGTCCTTGGGCGCCACGCGACTCTCGCAGAAGATCATGTAGGTGGGGACGAACCGGCCCGGGTCGGTTCCGCCGTAAAGGACGGCATCCTTCTCCATGGGTTCGTAGCCGGTGCCGGGATTGAACATCAGGTAGCCGAAGAGATAGCCGAAGTCATAGCCGCGCAGATTGCACAGCGCCCAGTTCTGTTTCCAGGTTATAAGGGGCATCGCGAGGAGCGCGATGCAGGCCAGGCGGACCACAATGGGGCCAATGACCTTTTGTTTCCACGCAAAAAGGCTGAACAAGACGGCAATTCCGTAACCGATCAGCATGGCGTAAAACCCATGGGCGGGCGCAAAGAACTTGATATTGATTTCCTGGTCCTGCCGGTCCAGCTTCGGATTGATGATGGTCAGCAGGCCCAGGCTGGTGATCAGGAAGGCGACCCATACAAAAATCATCCAGGACCGGCCGCGGGGTTTGATGCGGGTCCACATCAGCAGGATCGCGATGGGTGACACGAGCCCCAGCAGGGGAAGGGTCAGGCGGTTGATGGTTTCCAGAAGCGGGCGCAGGCCAGCAGGAAAATGGCTGAAGACGCTTGCGGGGAAGGAGTACTGGTTGATCATGGCCTGGATGAAGAGCTTGATCTTCAGCAGGAAATCATAGCTGAAGAAGCTGGCGACTTCGATTTTCTGGTACTGGCCGCGGGTAACGGCGTGGACAAAACCCTCCTTGGTGGCGGCATAGCCCCAGTTCATGGGCGGATTCGTGGCGGCGGCAAGGGGCATATAGATGTAGACACTAACCCCGGCCATGAAGAAGAGGGCGCAAATGAGGGCGCGGCGTGTATTCCACCAGTCGGTTGTTTTAGCAATGATGAAGCCAACGATAGCGAGTGCCCCGCAGGCAATGCCCTGCCAGAAGGTTTTGCTCTTGAGCATGGCGTTGGTGTCGGGAGTGGTGAGCCAGGCCCAGATGATAAGCCCGACCAGCAGGCTGAAAAATCCGGCAGTAGCCAGTTCGAAGAAATTGGACTGGGTCTTCATGAAAAGACTGAACGGATTCGGGGCGTTTGGCGATTTCCTGCGAGCGGCAAGAAATTGATCCAGACCGATGGCGAAGATTCCCACGGCAAAGGGGACGGCCATAACGGCAATCGTCTGATGGTTGGAGAGGCTGAGTCCGAAGATCAGGAGCATGGCGTAGAGGAAGCCGCGGCGGTGGGGCTGCATCATCCAGGCAAAAAACACGCAACTGATCAGGACGAAGGAGAAAACGTTCAGCACGCGCATTTCAGAGACGCAGGCCCAGAGCCAGACGCCGCGGTTGAAGCCGAAGAGCAGGGCGCAGCTGGCGCCAATAAAGAGCGCCATCCAGTGATGGAGCCGCTCATTGGCGGCATCGCTCCAGGGCAGGGAGTGGAGCAGCAGGCGCAGGCTCCGGGTCATGATGATGGTGGTAAAGCCGACGGTCAGGGCTCCTGTGACGACGGACATCAGCGCCATGCGCCAGGCTGGATTGCCGAAGGGAACGATGAAGTGGCACCAGATATAGCCCAGCAGTGCCCAGAGTGGATAGCCCGGGGGGTGCGGAACTCCGAAAGTAAAGGCCCCGGTGACCAGTTCGCCGGAATCCTGCAGCGTGACCTCGGGTGCCATGTAGTAGAAAAAGGCGAGGCCGGAGATGAGTGTGGTCAGAAAAGCGGCGATCCAGTCTTCGGGTTTGAAAAAATGCAGCAGGCTTTCGGTGGGTTCTTCGGATGGCTCCTGAGCGGTCAGGGCGGCGTCCGCTCCCTGCATCGATGGCGTGGTTTTATTTGATAACATGTCAGACAGTCTCCCCGGAAAAGTTAAGATAGCCACAAAACCGTGAAACCCTAGCAGGTTTTAGGGTGGTGGCGCAACATTTTGCGCGTAAAACAAAAAAACGGGAACGGGCCTTTCGGCCTGTTCCCGTGGAGTCATGATATGACTGAATGCTTACCGACGACCGCCTGCGCCGCCACGGCCACCGCCGAAGCCACCGCCCGCGCCGCCGCGACCGCCACCGAAACCGCCCTTGCGCTCGCGATCGCCGCCGCCGAACCCGCCACCGCTGCCACCGCCAACGCGGGGGGCCGGGGGACGCGCTTCGTTCACGATCATGGCGCGACCATCAAGGTCCTGCCCGTTCGTGGCCGCGATGGCCGCCGCTGCTTCCGCATCGGAGCTCATTTCGACAAAGCCGAAGCCCTTGCCACGACCGGTCATACGATCAATGATCACATCCGCTGAATCCACTTTGCCGTGTGCGGCGAACACCTGTTGCAGTGTTTCGTTTGTGACGCCATAACTCAGGTTGCCGACATACAATTTCTTACCCATCTTCGATCTCCTCATTGAGGACTAGCGGATCCGTTCTTTTGCTTTCTGGCTCCTATGGAAAGGGGCTCAAGTTGAACCCATTCAAGGAGGAAGATCGAAATGGAGAGGGCCTTGGGGATGCATTGTTTTGCGCCAAACCGACTTCTTCGTCAACCAACTTTCATTCCAGATTAGCCTGATTTGGCCGAAATGTATAGGTATTTCTATTTCAAGTACCGCGAGACCGCTGCTGCATCCAGTCTGGGAATGTCGGCGTGGGCGGCTCCGCTGGCAGGGGGGCTGAGGGACTGCTTCAAGGCGGACACGGCCTCGTTGGCGGTGGCGGCCGGGTGCAGTGCGAAATAACGGGCCAGTACCCGGGCTGTATAGGCGGCCGCGATCGAGGTCCCGGCGTAGGCGCCGGGTGGTCCTTTATATCCAACGGGGAAATCAGCTAATCCCGGCGCCGCAAGAGAGATAAAAGAGCCGAAATTAGAGTGATCCCAGAGGGCCCCGTCAGCGCCCAGCGCCCCTACGGCGAGGACGTCGGGGGAAGCGGCGGGATACAGGGGCCGGTTGGTGGGCTCATTCCCGGCCGCTGCCACTGGTACGGCCCCGCGCTGCCGGGCGTAGGCGATGGCCTGGTTGAAGAAGCCGCTGTCGGTCTCCGAACCCCAGCTCATGTTGATGACGCGGGCGCCCTGTTCAAGGGCAAACACCATGCTTTGCATCAGGGTGAAGCTGGAGGTGAGCCCGTTTTCGGTCATGGTCCGGATCGGGATGATGGAGCCGGCCTCTGAGTCAAGGGCGGGATACCCCCCTTGCGGATTGATGGCGCCCGCCGCAATCAGGGCCATTTGTGTGCCGTGTCCAACCGGATCGGAGATCGGGGTCCCCGGGGCAGTGGCATCAAGAGTGGCCACCACCGCCTTTTCCAGGGCCGGAGAAGGAGTGAAGCCGGAATCAAGGACGGCCACGGCGGGGCCATCCCCGTTCGGGAGTGTCCGCAGGCTTCCGCCTGATGGAGTGCCGGGGGATTGTTCAGGCGTAAGGGAGCGATAGATCTGGTTGGGTTCGGCGCGGGCCACCACGGGATTTCTGGAGAGTTCGTTGAGCAGGGTGGCCATGTCGGTGCCAGGCGGGAAATAGAGGCGGTACAAGGAGAGGGCCGGAATACTATCCATCACGGTGGTCCCGGTTTCACGGAGCAGTGCGAGCAGTTGTTCTTTGGTCGTACCGGGTCGGAGGCGGAGGAGTATCTGGTTTTTCAGACAAAAGACGGTGTTCGTCTGGCCCGTCTGGCTTGAGAGGGTGGCGGAGGGTGGGGTGGGCAGGGGCGGGAGGGGGCGGCGACTGCCCGGTTTATAGACCAGGATCTCCGAAATGCGGCGGAGTTTGCCGGCGGGCCCCTCGATGGTTTGCCAGGTGAGGGCGTAATCACAATCGGCCAGCATCCGCTTGATCCCCTCTCCAATTTCGCGGTTTTCGAAGTGTGCGGTAATCAGGGGGTTGATACGTTCATCGATGGCGACCCTGACCCCTGCCTCCTGAAATCGGGTGAGGATGTCACGCAGAGGGGTGTCCCTGGCATCCAGAGTCAGGGTGTCGGCAATCATTCTCATTTCAAAAGCAGAGGCAGAAAAGTTTCCCGTCAGAAGGGTGGCGACAATGAGGAGCGATGGATTCCAATAAGTCGTTCTCATAGGTTTAACTATAGGAGAATTTGGCGAAATAACCAATAACTCCTTTCATTTGCAACTGAATGTGCGATAAACGGGCGCATGAAATCAGATCAACTATGGCCCGGAAAGCTGGTGCGGTGGTTTGAGCGGGAGCACCGGGCGATGCCGTGGCGGTGCGATCCCTCCCCTTACAAGGTGTGGGTGAGCGAAATGATGCTTCAGCAGACCCAGGTGGCGACGGTTTTGCCCTATTTTGACCGGTTTATCGCACGTTTTCCTTCTTTTGGTGCCCTCGCTGCCGCTGATTTGCAGGAGGTGCTCAAGCTGTGGGAGGGGCTGGGGTATTATTCCCGGGCGCGTCATCTCCATCAGGCGGCGAACCTGATCGTGCGGGACCATGGTGGCCTCCCGCCCCGGACAGCGGAGGCCTTGCGCGCCTTCCCCGGCATCGGTCCGTATGCTGCCGCCGCCATTGCCAGTATTGCCTTTAATGAGCCGGTCCCCTCGGTCGACGGAAACGTCTTGCGGGTGTGCAGCCGGCTGTGGGGCTTGGAGACGCCGATGCGGCAAAAAGGGCTGGCCGACGAGATCCGGGCGCGATTGACGCCCCTGATTAAGCGCGTTCAGCCCTCATATTTCAATCAGGCGATCATGGAGTTGGGCGCTCTTGTTTGCAAGCCGCACAACCCATTGTGCGGGAAGTGCTTGATTTCAAAATATTGCGCTGCATACAAAACCGGGAGAACAGCGGAACTACCCCGTGTCGAACGGAAAGAAGCGGTGCCGCACTACCGGATAGGGGTGGGGGTTGTCTGGAAGCAGGGAAAAATACTGATTACCAAGCGACATGAGAAGCAGATGTTGGGCGGATTGTGGGAGTTTCCCGGAGGGAAGCAACTGAAAGACGAATCCCTGGAGGAGACGGTGATGCGCGAAGTAGCGGAAGAAACAGGGGTGCAGTGCCAAGTGATCGCTCCTTATGTGACGGTAAAGCACGCCTACTCCCATTTTAAAATCACCCTGACCGCCTTCAAGTGCCAATGGCGTTCCGGGCGGGCGCGTGCAATAGCCGTTGCGGAGGCTAAATGGATTACTCCTTCCGCCCTCTCGGCGTATCCCATGCCGCGAGCCAATCGGCGGGTTGTGGAGGCAATGGAGTGTTGACATTTGTGATATTTGAGGTGTAGTTTTATTGGAGTGTAGTTATGGGGGGTGTGTGAGACCGAAGGGGGAGGGGCGACTTCAGGTGTCAGCCCATTTATTATATGATTGCGGCCATTACACAAAACATTAAAAACGGGCGTATTATTGCGATGTTCAGTAAGCTGGGCGTTGGGCTGGCGTTTTGTTTGCTTTTTTCCGGCTGTGTCACCTCTTCTCTGGAAGATGATTACGTGGCGAACGTATTGGCAGAGGCGATGCAGGATTATGGCGCGGTTGGCACCCTGCCGGCCCCCACTGCAGAGCCCCCACCCCTTCAGGGGGTCTCCCTGCCGCAACCTGGCGCTGTTTCGATGACTGTCCCGTCCTCTGTGTCAGTGCCGGCGGGTGGCACGGTTTCGGTCGCGCAGCCATCTCCTGTGATTGTGATGCCTACCTCCGCAGTTGCGCCTGTTGCGCCCCCCGCGTCTTCGCAAGGAGTGGTCGTTCCGGCAATACCTGCCCCGGTTGTCGCCGTTCCCGCGGTATATGTTCCTGTTTCCCAGCCGCCCCCGGTGGCAGCCCCGCCAGTTGCCCCGCCACCCTTGGTTGAAGGGGCCCCCGTTGTTGCGCCGGTCCCGGTTCAGGTCGTCGGGGTGGGGACGAATGAAGGGGCTACGCCCGTTATGCCGCGTTCTATGGAAAGTAAGCCGGTGGTGCCGAGGCCGTCCGTTGCCACCATTCAGCCGGATTCGGTGCTGTGGGTTTCTGTTACAGAAGATCCCAGTTTAAGCGGGCGTTATATGGTTAATGATGCCTCTGCGATTGATTTCGGTTATGTCGGGCTGGTTTTTCTGCCGGATCTGAGTGTGGAGCAGGCGGAGGCGGAGATTAAGCGCGTACTGGAAGGGCGCTATCTGAAAAATGCGACTGTATCCGTAAAATTAGCGAAAGCCTCATATGACCGGATTACGGTGAGCGGGCATGTTGAAATGCCCGGCGAGATCAAGATCGGGCCCGGTGCCACCATTTCCTTGAATGAGGCGTTACGGCGGGCGGGTGGCCTGCGTGCGAGCCGTGATCATAGCCGGGTTAAAATCGTTCGGGGTGGAGTGAAAACCCCTTTTGGGGCGGCGGCGGAGGGGGAGGTTTATCCGTTGACAACCCAGGAGGGGCAGTTGAAGGTGCCTGATCTGTTTCTGCGAAATGACGATCTGGTCTATGTGTTTACCCCTTCGAGCGAGGCCAAAGGGGCGAATCCGGATTCTGTTATCACCGGGGTAGGTGGCAAGCGGGTGATTCTGCTGGGCGAGGTTCCCCGGCGCGGGGTGATTGAGTTCAGCGAAAATGAGCCCTGCACCCTGATGTATCTGTTGTTCAAGATTGGCGGGTTGCCCCGATTTGCGCGCGGGGACAGGATCACGGTCGTACGGCGGAACAAAGATGGACAGGAGCAGAAATTCCTTGTAAATGGAGAGAAGTTGATGAAGAGCGGGAAACCCGAGGATGACCTTGTGCTTGAGTCGGGGGATCGTATCGTGGTGCCTGCCAGATCCATCTCTTTCTTATAAGGGTATGACATGCCTCCCGTAGATAGTTTTGAGCAGAAAAAAGTTGATCCCCGGATTTATCTGGGGATCCTTGTTTTCCGTTGGAAACTGATCGTTATTTGTTTTCTCTATTCCATGTTGGGTGGCGTGATTTATCTTCAGTTTGCCCCCAAGGAATATGACACCAATGCCGGGATCATGATTTATCGGGATCCCTCCACGCAGATTGAGTCGCAGTCCTATCACTGGTCCCAGAGCCAGACCCATGTCTCGTTGTTGCAAAGCGAGGCGTTCCAGGCCCGTATTGTGGAAAAGCTTTCGCCCCAGTGGCTGAAGCGACTGGGCGGAGATGTCCGCGAGCTGACCCCGGGGTTGAAGGTGAACCGGGTGGGAGGGGCCGGTATTTCCATCTGGGTCTCCATCCGCAACTCCCATCCTGCGTACGCCCGCGCCTTTTTGAAGGAGGCCATCAAGCAGTTCCAGGTCCAGCGTGAATTGGTCAAGGGCGAGTCGTACGGGTCGGCCGCACGTATTCTCGAGGAAGAGCTGACCCGGTTGCGGGAGCAGATCCGCGCGGCTGAGGATGAAGTGATCGAGTTCCAACGGGTCAACCAGATGGAGTATGTGCAGGCCAAGGGAAGTCTGGAGTTGGGTTACATGAATCAGCTGGTGGGGCGCCAGCAGCAATTGAATACCGAACGCTGGATGCTGGAGATGCAGTACCCCAAGCTCAAAGGGCAATCCATGGAGATGATCCAGTCGGCTCTTTCCATGACGCGGGCGACCGGGTTGATCGCGACTCCCGGGGTGGGGACAAATGCCGAGGTATCGGTGTCCAAGCCGGAGGCGGGGGTCACGGACGATGGGCGGGCCTGGCAGAACGCGAAATTGAAACTGATCCGGCTCGAGCAGCAGCGCAAGGACCTGGCGGTTTACACCCAGCCTGAGAATCCGAAATTACGTTCACTGGATGAGGAGATTTCCGCGCTTCGCAAGGATATTCAGCTTCAGACGGAACTTGAATACGACAAGGTGAAGGAGCGGATCTCTGCGATTGCCTATCAGTCGGATGCGTTGGAGGAGGCGCAGCGGCGGTGGCGCAGTTCGTATCTGATGGCCAGTAAAAAGACATCGGATCTGCGGCAGCTTCAGTCGGCGGTCGGACGACTGGAAGGTTCCGCCTCCATGCTGCAGGCAAAATTGAATGACTTGCGGGTTGATCAGGAGATCAAGGGCGAACATTTCGCGGAACTGCAGCCGGTGCGGACCAACCCGGTTCCCGCCTGGCCGGACCCCGTTAAAATATTGTTGATGTCGCTGGTGGTCGGGCTGGGCGGCGGGTTGGGGTTGGCCTTGGTGGCCTTCTTCTTTGATGACAAGGTCCAGTCGGTGGTGGATGTCGAAAGCGTGGTCGGCGTTCCGTTTTTAGGCGGGATTCCCTACTGGGTCCATGGCGGGGATTTAACCAACCGGGTTCGTCCGATTGTCAGCGACCAGCACCGGTCCGGCGCGGCTGAGGCGTACCGGGCATTGCGGACGAATGTTCTTTCGGCTGTTGAAAAGGCCGGCAAGAAAATCGTCTTGCTGACAAGCGCGGACTCCAAGGAGGGGAAGACCCTCACCACGCTGAACTTGTCCATCATGATGGCGCGTACGGGGAAGAAAGTGCTCTTGCTGGACATGGATCTCCGGCGCGGGCTGCTCCATAAATCATTTGAGCAGGAGCGGACACCGGGGATTGTGGACGTGTTGAAGGAGCGGCGCCCGCTTACAGACGTTATTGTCAAGACCTCTACGGAAAATCTCTGGTTTGCGCCGGCCGGCTCCACCGAAAAGAACACCTCGGAACTTCTGCACGGAGTGGACCTTGAACAGTTCTTCAGCCCGCTCATGGAGCAGTATGACTACATTGTGATGGATACGGCGCCGGTGTTGCGAGTGACTGATACCGTGATCCTGGCGTCCTGCCCGTTGGTGTGTGTGGTCTATGTGGCGCATGCGAACCGGACGGCGAAGCCGACCATTAAGTACTCTCTCGATATGCTCGGGGATGTCCACATCATCGGGATGATCGTCAACAGTATTGAGATGCACCGGATCAGCAGTTTGTATTACGTCTACCAGTACCCGAACTATGCCTATTACAGTTACGCTTACCGGTACGGCTATAATTATGATCTCTATGATGAGCATGGGCGGCGGACGCCCATGGGCCCGTTGAGCAATTTGCGCCGAACGCTGGTCCGTTGGTTCAAGAACACCTTTTTCCCTGCGGAGTAGGCTATGTCCTCACATCGTAGTTACATGCAGAAGCAGGTGCTCTGGATGGGGGCACTGGATGCCTTTTGTCTGGTGGTCGGGGTGCTCTCTGCCGTGGTTATCCGGCTCGGGGCGGAATCCCTTGATGCGAACCTGGACAATTACATGGCCGGCTGGTTCTACCTGGTGTTTGCGGTTTTGGCAGCCAATTTTATGACGGGAAGCTATGGGCTGGAGCTGCGCCTGTCCCGTTTCAACATGGTGGTCAACTGGCTGTTTTCAATCACCATGGCGGTTCTGGTCGTCAGTATTACCTCCTACGCCTGGCTTAATACGGCCCTGGGTCGTGGCGTGCTGGGTCTCGCGATCCTGGTCTATTCGGTGTTATGGCTGTCGTTAAGATCGCTGATTTATCACTACCTGTTCCGGAAAGAGCCCTTCATTTACCGGGTGGCCATACTCGGGACAGGGTGCCGGGCGCAGTCGGCGCTCCGGTTGGTGCAAAATCCCCATCTGCGGCCCAAGCATGTGGTGGTGGCGTTGATCCAGGTGGATCAGGCGGCCGGGATCAGGGTGGACGACAGACCTGGCGTTGGAGAGGAGCCGTTGGCGGAAGGGCAGGATTTGACTCCGGCGGTTATTCATTGCAGTCCCTCCCATGTGGCGGCCACCGTGCGGTCCCTTGATTGCGATGTGCTGTTGATCGCGGTTGCGCGGGAGCAGGAGTTGGCCGGAGTCTATCCCCAGATGAGGCGGCTCCGGTTCGAAGGGGTCTCGGTGCTTTCGCCCCTGAATGTGGCGGAGGTCTATTCCGGGCGGGTGCCCCTGACGATGGTGGACGAGCAGTGGTTGATGAATGCCAGTCAGGGGCATGTTTCCCCCATGGCTATGCGCGTGAAGCGCTCGATTGATATTTTCCTGATTGTGGCGACGGCCCCCGTTACCCTTTATTTCGGATTACTCACGGCCCTCATCATCAAGTGCTCTGCGCCCCTGAGTCCGGTGCTGTATTGTCAGGAGCGGGTGGGCCGGTTTGGCCGGATTTTCAGGATCTATAAATTCCGGACGATGCGGGTCAATGCGGAGCAGGAGCAGGGAGCGGTATGGTCGCCCGAAAATGATTCCCGGATCAGCTGGGCAGGCCGGTCGTTACGGAAATACCGGTTGGATGAACTGCCTCAACTGTGGAACGTGTTGAAGGGTGACATGAGTTTGGTGGGGCCGCGGCCTGAGCGGCCGGAAATCGTGGAGAAGCTTGAAAAAGTCGTGACGTATTACCGGGAGCGGGAAAACCTGCTGCCGGGGTTGACCGGCTGGGCCCAGATCCGCTACCCCTATGGGGCGACCATTGAAGATGCAAGAGCCAAGCTCGAATTTGACCTTTACTACCTTCAGAACGTGTCGGCTGTCCTGGATCTGAAAATCATTCTGCGCACCCTGCGCATTGTGGTGTTCGGGCTGGAGCGGGAGATCAGGTAACGCTTTCCCGGAAAGTCACGAGACGGTCTGCCTCAGGGCTTCTTACGCGGGAGCGACGTGCTCTGGACGATCTCGCGAAGCACCGTGCGATACCCTTTTTTTCCCTCTTCAATTTCCCGTGATACTTCGCGGACAATGGTTTGGGTGCCCTTCTGCGGAGGCTTGGAAAGGGTGAACTCCTGTGTGCCGATGCGGATGACATCCCCGACCTTGAGGACCGCCACCAGGACTCTCGTGCCATTGACGTAAACACCATTGCGTGAATTCAGGTCCTTGATGACATATTCCGAATCCCAGAGCCGGATTTCGGCGTGAATCCGTGAAATACGGGTTTCAGGGATGCAGACGTCCGCTTCCGGGGTGCGGCCCAGCGTGAGGGAGGTCCGGCCTTCGAGGTGGACTTCGTGACGTTTGCCATCACCAGTTATAAATTCCAGAAACATAAATCACGCTCCCTGTGTTGATTGGAACCCTCTCATACCAGAAATGAGGCCCCTTCCGCAAGTCCGGGAATCTTATCCTTTCGTGATTGCGCCAGCGGGCAGTAAGTCCTATCCTTTTGGTTTCAAATTTTCAACAGGAGTTCGTTATGGGAATGAATGTCGTACAGAAGATTTTAAGGGAACATCTGGTCGGTGGTGAATTGACGCCCGGCCGGGAAATTTCGATCCGGATCGATCAAACCCTGACCCAGGATGCCACGGGAACGATGGCGTATCTTCAGTTTGAAGCAATGGGGCTGGATCGCGTCAGGAATGAACTTGCGGTCAGTTATGTGGATCACAACACCATTCAGGTTGGGTTCGAAAATGCGGATGACCATCAATACCTTCAAAGTGTAGCCTCCAAATACGGGATCATTTATTCCAAGCCGGGTAATGGCATCTGTCACCAGGTTCATCTGGAGCGCTTCGGGGCGCCGGGAAAGACCTTGCTGGGGTCTGATTCGCACACCCCCACCGGAGGCGGAGTCGGCATGCTGGCCATTGGGGCGGGCGGGATTGATGTGGCCGTGGCGATGGGGGGCGGTCCGTTTTATCTAACGGCACCCCGGGTGGTGAAGATCAACCTGACGGGCAGGCTCCGGCCCTGGGTGACGGCGAAGGATGTCATCCTTAAAGTGCTGCAGCTGTTCACCACGCGGGGGAATGTGGGCTGTATATTTGAGTACGGCGGGCCGGGCCTGAAGCATCTTTCCGTTCCCGAGCGGGCCACCATCACCAATATGGGGGCCGAATCCGGTGCCACCACCTCGGTGTTTCCCAGTGATGAGATGACGAAAGCCTTTCTGGTGGCGCAGGGGCGCGGCGACGTCTGGCGGGAAGTCCTTGCGGATCCCGATGCGGCCTATGACAAGGAGGTGACGATCAACTTGTCGAAGCTGGAGGCGCTGGCGGCCGCCCCGCACTCCCCGGACAATATTGTGACGGTTGCCTCGATTGCCGGCACGAAGGTGGATCAGGTATTGATCGGGTCCTGCACCAACTCCTCCTATATGGATTTGAAGACGGTGGCAAAAATCCTGGGTGGCCGGCGGGTGCATCCGGAGGTGACGGCCGGTGTGGCGCCGGGTTCCAGGCAGGTATTGGAGATGCTTGCGGATGACGGCGGGATGAGCGCCCTGCTGGCCGCGGGAGTCAGGTTGTTCGAGAATGCCTGTGGCTTCTGTATCGGTAACTCCCAGTCTCCCAAGACTCATTCTGTTTCGCTGCGCACCAATAACCGGAACTTCGAGGGGCGGTCCGGCACCAAGTCGGCAGGAGTGTACCTGGTGAGTCCGCCGGTGGCGGCGCTGGCGATGTTACAGGGACAGATTGTGGATCCGGCCACGGTGACGGATCTGAAGTATCCCAAAGTCAAGATGCCGCGGGCCTACAAGGTGGATGACTCGATGTTGCTCCCGCCGTCAGGCAATCCGGCCTCCGTTGTGATTGTGCGGGGGCCGAATATCGGGGAACCGCCCCGGAACGCGCCACTGCCCGAATCCCTGAACGGGGTGGCCACGCTGAAGGTGGGTGACAAGATTACGACGGACCACATTATGCCGGCGGGGGCCAGGTTGAAATACCGGTCGAATGTGCCCGCCTATTCCGAGTATGTGTTCGAGCCGAACGATCCCGCGTTTCCGAAGCGGGCCGCCGCGCTGCGGGATGCCGGGAAACACAACATTGTGGTCGGGGGTGAGTCTTATGGGCAGGGCTCCAGTCGTGAGCATGCCGCGCTGTGTCCCATGTATCTTGGGGTTAAAGCCGTCCTGGCAAAATCCATTGAGCGCATTCACTCGGCCAATCTGATCAATTTCGGGATACTCCCGCTGCTGTTCGAAAATCCGGCTGATTACGACGCCATTGTGCAGGGGGATGAACTGGTTGTTGCCGGGATGCGTGAGGCGGTGCAGGGCGATGGGGAGCGGGTGGTGCTGCGCAATGTTACGCGCGGGTGCGATGTAGCGGCAAAAATGATCCTGACAGGCCGGCAGCGGGCGATCATTCTGGCAGGAGGCTTGTTGAATTTTACGAAAAGCGGGAAATAACCAGGCAGGATTCAGACAAATCGAAGGAAAGATCACCATGAGTTATCAGAAAATCACAGTCCCGGTGAACGGGCAGAAAATCGTAATGGGTGCCGATGGGAAGTTGGACGTGCCGGATCACCCTATCATTCCCTTTATTGAAGGGGATGGAATCGGCTCTGATATTACGCGTGCCGCGATGGTGGTGTGGGATGCGGCAGTCCGGCAGGCCTATGGGGGTAAGCGGAAGGTCGCCTGGATGGAGGTCTATGCCGGGGAGAAGGCCAATGAAGTGTACGGGCAGCCGATCTGGCTTCCGCCGGAAACGCTTACGGCCTGTCGCGAATTCCTGGTGTCCATCAAGGGGCCGTTGACCACCCCGGTGGGGGGAGGCATCCGAAGTATCAATGTGGCCTTGCGTCAAGAGTTGGACTTGTATGTGTGTCAGCGTCCGGTCCAGTGGTTCAAGGGCGTGCCGTCGCCGGTGAAGCAGCCGGAACTGACGGATATGGTGATCTTCCGTGAAAATACCGAGGATATCTATGCCGGCATCGAGTGGGCGGCCGGCACCCCTGAGGTAAAAAAGGTCATCCATTTCCTTCAGAAGGAGATGGGGGTCTCCAAAATCCGTTTTCCGGGTTCATCCGCTATCGGGATCAAGCCGGTTTCGCAGGAGGGCACGGAGCGGTTGGTCAGGGCGGCTATTCGCTATGCCATTGAACAGCGTCGGCCCTCCCTGACACTAGTGCACAAGGGGAATATCATGAAGTTCACGGAAGGTGGATTCCGTGACTGGGGTTATGAAGTCGCCCGCAAGGAATTTGGAGCCACCCCGATTGATCAGGGGCCCTGGCATATGATCAAAACGGCAGATGGCCATGAACTGGTGGTCAAGGATGTGATTGCGGATGCCTTCCTGCAACAGATCCTGACGCGGCCGGCCGATTACTCGGTCATTGCCACGCTGAATCTCAATGGCGATTACATTTCAGATGCCCTGGCTGCCTGTGTGGGGGGAATCGGCATCGCGCCGGGTGCCAATATCAACTACGACAGCGGGGTCGCCTGTTTTGAGGCGACGCATGGGACGGCGCCTAAATATGCCAATCTGGACAAGGTGAATCCCGGCTCGCTGATTCTTTCAGGGGAGATGATGTTCCGCTATCTGGGCTGGACCGAGGCGGCGGATCGGATCCTTGCCGGTGTCGAGCGGACCATCAGCAAGAAAACCGTGACCTATGATTTTGAACGCCTGATGCAAGGAGCCACCCTGCTTAAGTGCAGTGAGTTCGGGCAGGCGATAGCCGACAACATGTGAGTATGCCTGCTTTGAACCCCCAGTTTGCCTATCTTGCGTCGGCTGAATTGACTGATATCGGTTGGCATAGGAAGAATAACGAAGACGCCATGATCAGTTTGCCGCAGAGCGGGGTGTTCTGTGTGGCGGATGGGATGGGCGGGGTTCAGGGGGGTGAGGTGGCCAGCAAAGCGGTTGTTGATGCCCTGAAGAAAGCATTTCCTGAAGTCCCTGATGCCGGCGGTGCGGGCACGGCGGAAGCTTCGGCGGTATTATTTGAACGCGCACTGAACGAGGCCAGTCACTGGATCAAGGCGAGGGCCGATGGCTTGGGGATTCAGGGTGCCGGCACTACGGTGGTGGGGTTGATGTTTGATGGAACGACCCCCGAACGGGGGCTGGTGATGCATGCGGGGGATAGTCGGGCTTACCGGCTGCGTGGTGACAGGCTGGTGCAGTTGACCACGGATCATTCGGTTGCGGCTGCGGCCGGCCTGGCCGACGACAGCACCCTGCCTTTGATTTTTCGGGGGGTGATTACCCGTGCGGTCGGATTGGACGGGGATGTGCACCTCGACGTCACGCCGTTTAATGTGATGGCGGAGGATGTTTTTCTGCTGTGCTCCGATGGTCTGGACAAGATGTTGAGCGATCGCCGGATTCAGGAAATCCTGTGCCGGCATCGAGCGAACTCCCCCGGGCGGACGGCGAAATGCCTGGTTGATGAGGCGTTGCAGGCGGGCGGTGACGATAATGTCACTGTGATTGTGATTCGTGTAGCCGGGGAGCTCCCTGCCACGCCCGAGGCGGGGCGGGGCCTGGCTCCGGGGGGGTGGTTGAGCCTGTTACGTTCACTCTTTCCGTTATTGAAGAGGAGGATCCTGTGAAAATCATTGATTGCGATTATCTGGTCCTGGGAAGTGGCATTGCGGGACTGATGTCCGCCCTGCATCTGGCCCGGCATGGCCGGGTTCTGGTGGTCACCAAGAAAGGCCGTGCGGAGAGTAATACCAATTATGCGCAGGGCGGGATCGCTTGTGTGATGGATTCAGAGGATAGTTTTGCCGAGCACGTGAAAGACACCATGGAGGCGGGGGCGGGGTTGTGTGATGAAAATGTGGTTCGGGAGATTGTCAGGAACGGGCCCGAGCGGATTGCGGAGTTGGAGCGGTTCGGGCTGCGCTTTGCCGGAGAAGCGGGGAAAGACGGCCGCGTTTATGATCTAGGGCGTGAGGGGGGGCATTCCCAGCGCAGGGTCCTTCATGCCGGCGACATCACCGGACAGGCGGTGGAGAAGGTCCTTTTAGCCCAGGCGCAGGGGGATCCGGCGATTACCATGATGGACCACTGTATGGTCATCGACCTGATTACGACTGGTTGGCTTGCGGGGCGGGAAGCGGAGCGGCCGGCCTTGAGGCTGGATGAGAACCGGTGTGTCGGGGTATATGCGCTGGATGAAAAAACCAGTGGGATTTTTGCCATACGCGCCTCCGCGACGGTACTGGCAACCGGCGGCGGTGGCAAAGTGTACCTGTATACCAGTAACCCGGATATTGCGACGGGCGATGGGGTGGCCATGGCCTGGCGGGCCGGCTTGCCCATTAAAAACATGGAGTTTATCCAGTTTCACCCCACTATTCTTCATCATCCCAAGGCGAAATCATTTTTGATCAGCGAGGCGGTGCGGGGTGAAGGGGCGAATCTGGTGGATGCCGAGGGCCGTCCTTTCATGGATGCCTACGACCCCCGGGGGGCGCTGGCGCCTCGTGATATTGTGGCGCGCGCCATTGACCGGGAAATGAAATTGAGCGGGGCGCCCTGTATGTATCTGGATATCCGGCATCATTCGGCAGATTTCCTGATCAACCGTTTCCCGAACATCTATGCCCGCTGCCTGTCGCTGGGGATTGATATGGCAAAAGATCTTGTTCCGGTTGTTCCGGCGGCGCACTATTTCTGTGGTGGTGTGGAGGCAACCGTGGATGGCCGGACGGCGATGCCGGGCTTGTTTGCCTGCGGGGAAGTCGCCTGTACCGGCTTGCATGGAGCCAATCGTCTGGCCAGTAACTCGCTGTTGGAAGCCTTGGTGTGTGCCGCAAAAATGGGCGAATATCTGGGACCGCTGGAGCGGCGGGATATGCGTGCGGTGGCGATCCCCGGTTGGGAGTACGGGGCGGCGGTGCCCAGTGATGAAAGTATTGTGCTGGAACACAATTGGAATGAGGTCCGTACCTGCATGTGGGATTATGTTGGTATTGTCCGCTCGGACAAGCGGCTGGAGCGGGCTGCCCGGCGCATCAGCAACCTGCGTGAAGAGATCCGCCAGTATTATCTGGATTACCTGATCACGCCAGATATCCTTGAACTCAGGAATATTGCAGACGTGGGCGAGTTGATCATCCGGTCGGCCCAATTGCGTAATGAAAGCCGTGGCTTGCACTATACCATTGATTGCCCGGAACGGAATGATGCGACAGAACGGCATGACACCGTGATCAAGGATAAACCCGGGGGTGGGCGCGCGTAAAGCGAGGTGGGTTTACCAGAGTGTATTTCTGTTTGACACTAATAACCCTGCGGTGCATAGTCATACAAATAAGTAACCCTTTAATTCCAGAGGACAGACATGGACAAAGCCCTGAAAGTCTTAGTTGTTGCCTTGCTTTTATTGAGTATTGCAGCAGTTGTTGTGGAGTTCAAAATTTATAGTCAGAGGATGGAGCTGAAAGGACGGACCAATAAGCTCGCTGATTATGTTGTCAAAATAGCAGGAACGGTGGAGTTGCCTCCCGCGACGCTGACCGATTTAGCCGCGAGCGATGGCATTCCTCGTATGATCGTCAAGACTGATGATCTTAAGCAATACTACAAAATCGGGGATGATGGGAAGCTCAGCAAGGTGACCTCGGGAGTCGGCACGATGGACGATGTCCTGTCTACCGTATTGAACAGTGCGGACCGCCAGCATAGCCGGCTCAATGATACCCGTGGCGAATTAACTCAGACGCGGACCACCCTGGGACAGACCAGCAACCAGCTCGTGAGGACCGAGGGCGTGCTGGCCACCACCAGTAACAACTTGGTCTCCACCATGGGAGAGCTTGCTCAGGCCAAGCAGGACATTGAGAAGAAAAAGACAGAAATTGAGGGCTTGAATGGTGAGATTGAGACCCAAAAGGCGGATATTGAGAAGAAAACCGGTGAGATCGCGACCTTAAATGAAAAGGTAATTAAGTGTGAATCTGAGATTGATGCCGGGAAACGGTATATTGCCAAGATGGAAAGAGAGATGAAAGTTCTGACAGGTGCCACGAATACCAATTCGCTACCTGGCGGGGTTCAGGGCCATATCGCGCTCATGAATACGAACTGGAATTTTGTGGTCATTGAAATGCTGCCTGAAGCCGGCTTGATTCCTATGACCGATCTGACGGTTCAGCGTGAAGATAAGCTGGTGGGGAAAGTGCGGGTATCCGAGATCCGCAAGGAACAACGGATCGCTGTGGCTGAAGTGCTTTCGGAATACTTCCAGTTGATGCCTGTCAAAGGCGATGTAGTGTTTTACTGAGCCGGTAGACGGGGTAGGGGGATTACATGGCGCGCCTGATGGTTTTGCTGGTGATGGCCGTGGGGCTCTGCCTGGCGGGTGGATGTGCCACGGAAAATGATTCCGATATGCCGTGGAACACCCCTCAACCATGGGAAGGAGCGCCGGGGATTCCCGGGTTTACGCCGGCTGGCCGCTAAGCTTCCTTAATAATGTCCGGACCACCGCAGGGTGGCAATAAAAAACCCCGCAACCGGTTACGGTTACGGGGTTTTGCTTTTCAGTTGGTTATTTCTTGACCAGGCCGCGGGCGATCATGACTTCGGCAATCTGAATTGCGTTCTGGGCCGCACCCTTCCAGATATTATCTCCTGCGCACCACAAGACCAATCCGTTCTCGGAGCTGTGATCCTTGCGGATGCGCCCGACCAGGACATCGTACTGTCCCGAAGCATCCAGAGGCATAGGATAGACGTTGGCTTTGGGGGCATCCACCACGCGCACGCCAGGGGTTTTTGACAGCAACGCCTGGGCCTCTTCCACGGAAAGTGGCTTCTCGAGGTCGACATTGATGGCAATGCTGTGGGCGTTGAAAACCGGGACACGAACGCAGGTGGTCGCCACCCGGATGGACGCATCGAGAATCTTGTGGGTCTCCTTGCGCATCTTGATTTCCTCGGTTGATTCACCCGAGTCATCCTTAAAGGAACCGACGCAGGGGATCAGATTGAAGGCAATCTGATGGGGATACACTTCGCGGGGCAGGGGTTGCCCGGCCGCCCAGGCCTTTGCCTGAGCGTCAAGTTCCTTCACTGCCGCGCTTCCTGTTCCGGAAACGGCTTGATAGGTACTGGCAATCAGGCGCTTGATGCGGGCCGCCTTGTGAATGGCCACCAGCGGCATCAGGGCGATGATGGTGCTGCAGTTCGGGTTGGCAATTAAGCCCTGGTGTTTGTCGAGCGCCTCAGGGTTGATTTCAGGGATTACCAGTGGCACGCGCGGATCCATACGGAAATCATCGCCGTTATCCACGACAATGCACCCCCGTTTGGCGGCTTCCCAGCCAAGGGTCTGGGAAGCGCCCTTGGCTCCTTCTGTGCCGGCAAAGAAAGCGAAATCCATGCCGTCAAACGCTTCAGGGGCGGCTACCTTGACGGGGTAGCTTTCGCCGTCAATGATTTCTGTGCGCTCGCTGCGCGCCAGAATAACGAGAGATTGGACCGGAAAATTACGTTTTTTAAGCAGGCGGATCATTTCGGTGCCCACTGCTCCGATGCCGACAACACAAACATTATATTTTTTCATAGGTTTTGCTTTCATGCCCAATGGGCTCGCTCATTTCTGGGTGGGGATGCTACCCAAGACCTGGGCCGGGAGTCCAGTCAAACCTTGTAAGTTTTTTATTTTTTCATTGAGCCCGAATCAGGTATGGTGAAGGGATGGCTTATGAAATTACTTAACTCCATTGATTTTGCCGGGTTTGTGTTGCGCCAGTCGTTTTTCTCTTTCCTGCGGAACAAGGGATTGGAGAAGGCGGCCGTGCTGGCATATAACAGCTTTTTTGCCCTGTTTCCCCTGATGTTGCTCCTGCTCTTTGTGGCGGGGCGGTACATGGCCTCCTCCGAGGTGACGATGGATGCAATTGAGCACGTGGTCTCCCAGTTGATGCCGATGTTCAGTGACGTTATTATCCGGGAAGTGGAGGGGTTGTCGACTCAGAAGACCTGGGGTGGCATCAGCATGTTGTTGTTGCTCTGGGCGGTTATTCCCCTGGCGGGTGCCATTCGCGGGGCCTTTGACCAGATTTACAAGCGGGAGCGGCCCCTGCCATTCCTGAAGGAAAAGCTGCTAGATGGTCTGGCGGTGTTGCTCATGCTGGTGATGCTGGTTTTGCTGGTGGCGGGCGAGATCGCCTATGCCGTCGTCGGCAGCTTCATCGCCGGGAAAATGCCGCTGGTCCTGAGGATGACGGATATCCTGTTGCCGGTGGGGGTGACCGTGGTGCTGCTCTCCCTCATTTATTACGTTTTTGCCCCGGTCCGTCTGCGATTGACGTCGGTGTTGACGGGCGGGTTGGTGACGGCGGTTCTGCTGGGCTTGATGGGGCCCGGATTTACCACGATCATGAAGTTCAATCCGGATTACGGATATGCCTTTGGCTCGTTGAAGGCGGTCTTCCTGTTGTTGATCTGGATCTATTATTCCTTTGTGGCCATTCTGCTCGGCATTGAGGTGGCCGCCTGTATCCATTGGAGGGAGGCCATTCTGGTCCGGGAATTATTCCTCTCCCCGGAGAAACGGCATAAATATGCGGAACGGTTACGGCAATACAAGCAGGGGTATGACGAGAATCACATCCTTTTCAAAGAGGGTGATCCCGGCGATTCCATGTATTACATCATCAGTGGTTCGGTGCAGTTGACAAGGGGGGCGCACGTGTTGAGGGTGATGCGGGAGGGGGAGTATTTCGGGGAAATGGCGATGTTACTGAAGGCCACCCGTTCTGCAGACGCGGTGATAGGTGAGGAGGGAACGCAGCTAGTGACGATCTCCTCCACCAATATTGAGGCGATGCTCCGGCAGAATCCCGCCGTGGTGCTGGCCCTGCTTCAGGAAATGGCCCAGCGCTTGAAAAACACCGATGCTATGCTGCCCCCTTCCTGACCCGGCGTCGGCCGAAAAGAGGGACTTCACCACTAATTAAGAAATGAAGAAATCCAGAAAAGAATTTTGAACAGAAGCTCGCGAAGATCGCGAAGGAAATGCAAATGTGGCGTTAATTTTTCCGCACGGGTACAT
>JBIKMI010000164.1:0-6401 GCA_044359285.1 Kiritimatiellia bacterium | reverse complement strand
TGGCGCTGCCGGTCTTCGAGATCCAGAAGGTTCCGCCATTCACCTCAACGGTGCCATCGCCGTTCACCCCCATCCGCAGGTACGATGAAAAACCGTTGGACCATACCGCGGAATCCTGCAGCAGGAGTTTACCGACCGAGCCGGCGTTTTGCCCCACGTAGAAACTGCCGCTCAGGTTGGTCGCCGTGGCGCTGCCGCTCATGTTCCAGGAGCCGTTCCCGCTCACCCCAAGGATGGGTGTCGTGTAGTTGGCCACCGTACCCCCGGTCTGGTTGATGATGCCGGTGCTGGACGCGCTATAGCCCACGGAGAGCGTGCTCGCACCCGTAAGCGTCCCGCCGGACATGTTCACCGTTCCGCGCTGGCCTGCCGCATTACCGAGACGAAGATACTTGGACAGACAGTCCTGGCCGCTGGCGATCGTGGCAGTCGCATCCACCACCGACGAAGTGCAGACCTGGCAGTCGGTGGCCGCCGTCGGCGTGCCGCTGGGTGACCAGTTGGCTGCATTGGTCCACTCGCCCGACGTCTTGTTGAACCGCGACTGTGCCCTAGCCTCCACGCCGCCCAGCAGCGCGAGGGTCAGTACCGCCATTATCATCCGCATGCGTATCTGTGTTTTCATTGCGTTTCCCCCGTTTTTGAAGAAGTATTCAGTCTTCAGTGTTCAGTATTCAGAAGACTGACAACTGGCCTCACCCACTTCTTCCGCCTTCCTAAGTTTTACGTCTTACGCTTTACGTCTCACGTCTTACGCTTTACGCCTCACTCTTTACGTTTTACGCTTTACGCTTTACTCCTCAGCGGACGAAGAGGATTGTCCCCTTCTTGGCGCCCCCGGAGACCTCGATCATGACATTGCCGCCCGCGGCGCTGAACGCATACGTTGAGCCGGAGGCGGGATTGGCCACGCTCAGGTTCGTCACGCTGCCTTTGAGCACGCCGGTGTACTGAATGTTGGTGTAAACACCGCTCCCGACCGTGCCCACAAGCGATACCGTGGCGCCGGGAAGAATGGTCAGCCCGAGGGTGTCGCTCAAGGCGCCAGGGGTGGCGACCACGATCTTGTTGTCGCCGACGGGGTCGAAGCTGACCTTGCTGCCGGCGCCAAGCACCAGGTTGGAGACCGTCAGGTTGCCGCCGAGCGCCCGGATCGTCCCATTGCTGTGCACCCGCACCGAGCCGTAGCACGCCCCGCTGCCGGCCAGCGTGCCGCCGTCATTCACCGTCACCGCCGAGCCGGCGGCGATCGACCCCGTCACCTTCAGCGTGCCGCCGTTGACCGTCGTCGCCCCGGAATAGGTGTTCGCCGCCGCCAGCGTCGCCGTGCCCGCGCCGTCCTTGATCACGCCGCCGGCCCCCGAGATAACACCGTTGGTGACCGTGATGTTGCCCGCGCCACCCACGGTCAGGTCATTGCCCGCCACCGTGACGATGCCGCCGGAGAGGGTCAGCGTGTCGGCATCCGAATTGATCCGCGCGCCCTGGTGCTGGAGCGTGATCGCGCCAGCGTAACTGTTGTCTCCCGCGATATTGCGCAAGGCGCCGCTATTGGTAATGCCGTTACCCTGGATGGTCAATGCTTCCGCGCCGATGCTGATGGCGTTGCCATCCTTATCCTTGTCCAGTTCCAGCGCCGACCCATAGACCGACGCCGCCACGAAGATCCCGCCGGCCGTCGTGCCGGAGGCCGTTGCGTGCTTCAGCCGCAGCGCGCCTTCGTTGACTCTGATGGCGCCCGTCGTGGTATTATTCGTCGCGAAAATCGCCCTGCCGGGGCCGAACTTGTTGATTTGGCAGACAGCTGAGCTGCCAATCGGCGCGTCAATCGTCAGTTCGGCCCCGCTGGCCACGCTGATCGTGCGGGTGTTGGCATTTCCAAACACGGCCCCCGTTCCCCTGATGGTGTATTTGTTGTTGCCGCTGCCGCCGCCGGCGTACAGGATGCCGCCCAAGCTCGCTCCGGACAGGCCGTAGGTGCTTACATCCAGTACCTGGTCGACGCCGTCGCTGACAATCTTGAGGCTGTTGCCGTCGTTCCTGGCGGCCGGCAGCGTATAACTGCCGGTCACAATATAGTTCGCATTGGCCGAAGAAACGGACAGGTCCGTGTAACTGCCCGAGGGCAGGGCTTTGATCAGGCCGCCCGCGCCACCGGTCGAGTTATAGGCCCAGTTTACTCCGCCGACGGTCGCTATGGCGGCATCGCTAACGTTTCCCTTTTTAAGGATCCCGTTGTAGTTCGGGTTGTCGCACGTCGCCAGATCATCCTCGGCGAAGTTTATCGAGGCGTCGTTGCCGAAAGTGATGGCGCCCAACTGGAGTTTCGAGGTCGCCCCCACGCCTTGGCGGATGACGTTAAAATGCCCCGCAGCGCCCATGGTCGTCGAAGCCACCGCCTCCGTGTGCGTGCCACCCTTGAGAATCAGGTCGCAGCCGCCGTACATGGCATTCGCCAAGTTCAGAACCGCATTCGGGAGATGGTCGCCGTCCACGCCGCCGTCGCTGGTATCGTAGTTCAGGATGACCGTGCCGCCGCCGGAAAGAGAGGTCGCGCCGGTGTGTGTGTTCGCTTTGTTGATCTTCGTCGTGCCGCGGTTGCGCAGAGACAGAGCCTTCGCCCCCGCAGCGCCGCTTTCCGAAATGACGCCGTTGATCGTCGTATCGCCCGTGCCTTGCAGGGTAAACGAGATGGCTGCGGTGTGGTCCACGACCACATTCGTTAGCGTCAGGGTCTTGCCTGCATCCAGACTGCTCGTGAGAGTGCGGCCAGCGCCGGTCAGCGCCGTGAGGGTGCCGTTCAGCGTCAGGTTGTTGGTCCCGGCGATGGTGTGGGCGGTGAGGGTGAGCGGGTTGGCGATGGTGCGCGGGGCATCGCCCGGATCGAGCGTGCCGGCGGTGAGCGCGATGGCGCCGGCGCCGAGCCCCAGCGCATTGGCGTGGCCAATGACCAGCCGCCCGCCCGCGCCGTTGAGCGTGACCGTGCCCGTGAACTTGTTGTCGCCCTTCAGGGCCCACGTCCCCGTGCCGGTTTTGCTGAGGGAGGTGAGGCACGTGGCGTCGTAGTCGTAGATCACGCCCGAGAGTTCGCCCTCGCCGGTTCCGGTCAGGGCGAGCGTCTTGCTGGCGGCACCGCTGTTCGAAACCGTGCCGCTGAGCGTGAACTTGCCGATGCCCGACGCATCCAGAAAAGGGCTGCCGTTCACGATTGTGCCTGGCGCATTGATCGCACGGTCCGTCGAGTGACCCAAGCCGATGTACTTGAGGATGCCCCCTGCGCCCGTATTCCCAAGGCTGATGGTCGCGTCCGCGCCCGTAGGGGCGCCCAGGGAGCAGGCCGTTCCGGCGTTGGCGATGGAGTTGATGACCACCGTACCCGAGGCGTTCCCCGCGGGGACTAAAATCGGGCCGGTGAACGTGTTGGTGCCCAGCAAGTACCAGGTGGCGCCAGAGCCGACGTAGACGGTGGTCTTGCCGCCACAGTCAGCGATCGATCCTCGGATCTCGCCCTGGGTGCCGATAAGCCCATACAGAGCCAGGACCCTGTCCGCGCCCACGCTGTAGGTGAACGGCGAGGGTGCGGTAAGAACCAGCCTGCCGGTTCCGCTCGCATTCACCGTCAGGGCCCCGGTGCCCGCGAAGTTGATGACACGGTCTGTCGTGTGGCCCGGGCCCGTGTAGGTGAGATAGCACCCAGCGACGGTGTTGACGTCAATGATCGCATTCGCACCCGTGGGCATTCCCAGGGAGCTGGCCGTCCCGGCGTTGGCGATGGAGTTGAATTTCAGCAGACCCCTCTGCACCGTCGTCTTCCCCGTGAACGTGTTGGTGCCCAGGAGATGAACCGAAGGGTTCGATCCACCCGCGGCGGTCTGCACGGTCACATTCCTGGGAGTTGCGTCCTCAGAGATGGCGCCACTGAGGATCAGGTCCGAAGCGACACTGTTGTTGTAGCCGACCAGGGCGAGATCGCTCTGCAATTGGATGGCGGTGTTGAAGTTGGCGTGCAACCCCGCAAAGGATGCGCCGGAGTGGGTGATGGTGGCCGCGCTGGCGCCGTTGTTCAGCACGAGACTCCCGCCGTTGCCGGCAATCGTGTAGGGCCACTCATTGTTGGCCCCCGAAGTAGGGTCACCGATCGCGATCCCGCCCACGGTGATCACGCTGGTCAGATTGATGGTGGCCGCCGCCGTGAGATCCGCCTTGATCGTGGCGACTTCCGACGCCGCCTTCGGGTACGCGGTGCCGCCCCAGTTGACGTCGGCCGCCCATTCATAGGGGCCGCCGCTCGTTTGAATCCAACTGGCGCTCGCCGCCCTGGCCTCAACGCCGCCCAGCAGCCATATCAGTTCCGCAACAAGCGCCAATGTCCATCCCGTCATGCCAAAACGAGTCATTTTATTCAAGGTGCCTCCTCCATTGATCCGTACCGAAAAACATACCGAACCCAACTGACTGTAATTATTCCATATTTTGGAACACACCAGAAAGAAAAACTATATGCAGAATCGTACAAAGATATTGCCTATTCGAACATTAGTACTGTCAAAAGTTCTATGAAAAGAATGAAAACGGGGAATCGGTTAACGAGAACGGCGACGAGAGCGGCTA
Source organism: Kiritimatiellia bacterium (assembly GCA_044359285.1). GTDB lineage: Bacteria > Verrucomicrobiota > Kiritimatiellia > CAIKKV01 > CAITUY01 > JAABPW01. Next base: position 1,790 of record JBIKMI010000164.1, on the reverse strand, counting down.
ACGAGTAGTGAGTATCTCAATCGTACACCGTTCGCGTCGCCGTTCGCGTCAACCGAGGACGACCGCTCATGCACTCCGGTTGCGGTCCGCCTTCGGGGGATGACCGTAGCGCTTCCGGTAGGCCCGGCAGAATGCCGCGACACTGCGATACCCTACCTGCGTGGCGGCCTCGTTGACTTTCAGATCGCCCGACATCAGAAGGTTGCGCGCCGTCTCCAGCCGGCGCGCCCGGAAATAGGCCCCGGACTTCTCGTTCATCTCGCGCCGCATCAGCCGGCGCAACCGCACCGGATGCAAACCCAGCGACCTGGCAATCTCGCCCACCCCGCGCACGTCCGCCAGCCGCGTATCGATGGCGCGCAACACCGTCCGCATGGGCGGTGGACTTCCGGCCGCCTGACCCCGGTTGATGCCGCTATAGGCATCCAGCCACCTCTGTCCGTCCCAGCCGGCGAGCAGGGCGTTGCGGAACGTAATTTCCAGCCGCTGCACCTGGTCATAGTGGTCACGGGGAATGGGCCGGATTCCGTCCAGAAGCCCGGCAGCGCTCGCATAGAGCGGGTATCGCCGCCGCAGGACCAGGTCGTCCCAGCACGCGCGGATGGCAAGGTACGGCGTACGATACACGTCCTGCACCCCCGCCAGCGTGGCCGGGCTGTGTATCCGATGCAGAACGCCGACAGGGATTTCGGGGGGCACCTGGCTCCAGGGCATGCACCAGCAGGCCCCCTTCACCGGCGCCCAGCGGCTCTCCCCTTCCGCCAGCGACGGCCCGCGCGGAAACGGCAGGAACACATACTGCCGCAGTTTCGTGGCCGGCATCGTCGCAAAATGACTGAGCCACCCGAAGCCGGCGGGCGCGTCCTCGCGGTCCAAGGACAAGTGCTCCGCATGGACGCGCGTCAGATCCCCCGGGGCAATCCACCGGCGTTCCATCACCAGCCACCTCATCCATTCATAGGCCTCGATGGCCCGCCGCCCGTCCCGCAGCATCGCCATGCCGGAAGCGGGCGCCACGCCGTTGGATCCCAGAAGCGCCATCAGCAGTCCTTCCCGGAACCGGTTGCCCGCGGCGAGCATGAACAGCGGCCGCCGCGCCGCCGACATCCTCGACAGGAACACCTCCATCTCCTTCCATGTCCGCGGCGGATCGAGACGGAACCGCCGCAGGAGGGAAACTTTCACGTAGAACACAAAGGGCGCGATGTCGTCAGGAATCGCGTACAGACGGCCATCCAGCCTGCACATGGCCAGGGCTTCGGGGCAATAGGCGGACAGGTCACCCGGCTTGAACCATTCGTCCAGCGGACGGATCCACCCCTGGCGCGCCAGGGAGGGAACATCGTCGTAACGGATCAGGCTGAGCGCCAGGCGGGTATGCCAGTTCTCCAATTCCGCGACAAGCGTGGAGCCGATCCCGGACATCTCAGAGGGCATCCGTTCCCAGCGGAGTTCCGGAATCACACGATCGTAAACTCCACTCATCGTCGGAAACACCCAGCCCACGGGCCGGGTATCCCCATCCCGCGTCCCCTCGCCACGCTTTCCGCTTCGTTTGCTCATTTACAAATAGTGTGCCGATTCCCACTCCATTGTCAACCCGCTTGAGGCCTGCCCAGGGCAAACGCATCTAAATTACCTTTCATCTGGCGTTTAGGCATTTTTTTGGAGTGCGGTCCCGCAGTCTGCTCCTTACACGTAAATACAAGAAGACTGCACCACTACTCGGAATACTCCGGCCATTAAACCGTAGCGAAAATCAAGATTCACCACCCGCCGGGTACGGCTTG
>JBIKMI010000394.1:0-6115 GCA_044359285.1 Kiritimatiellia bacterium | reverse complement strand
ATTCTGAATATTTTCATACCCCCGCGCGCAACCAGCTAATGCAACACCTGTTGTATGAAAAGGTCACGCGGTAGGTTACGTTCTTCATGTGCAGCAACACAAGGAGAACGAGATGGCCTACAAACGCGTGACCGCAGGGGAACGTACACTCATCTATGAGTGGAAGCAAGGCGGGTTTGGTATCCGGGAAACAGCCCGACTTCTGGCGAGATCTGCGAGCAGCATCTCTCGTGAGATCAAACGCAACACGGGATTTAGCAACTACCGACCTAAACAAGCGCAGGCAGCGGCGACGGCGCGAGCTCTTCGTCCGGGGCCTCGGCGATTTACGGAGGAAATACGGATTGAGGCAGTTACTCGAATTCAAGAGGGTTGGACGCCTGATATGATTTCTAACCGAGCTCGCCTGGAGGGGCGTCCATCGGTATCCAAAGAGACAATCTACAAGTACGTCTACGTTGAGGCTAAGGCAGGCGGGACATTGTGGACGCACCTTCCCCGCGCCAAGCGTAAGCGGCATCGTCGCTGCCCCCGGCAAGATGGGCGGGGAAGAGGGAAAATTGCGAATCAGCGAATGATCGACACGCGTCCAGCTGAGGTGGATACGCGACAGACCGTCGGGCACTGGGAAGGCGATTTGATCAACGGGGCGCATGAGACTGGGAATCTGGTCACGCTGGTGGAGCGAACTACGAGGTTTACGTTGGTTGGGCGTACGGACAGCAAGGAAGCCGAAGAGGTCACACGCGTCATCTGCGCCTTGTTTGAGACGCTGCCTAAAAAGGTTCGGCTGGGAATCACATTCGATAACGGCAAAGAGTTTTCTCGGCACGAGGAAATTTCCAGAATTACTCAGATGGATGTGTATTTCGCCCGCCCCTATCACTCTTGGGAGCGAGGGACGAACGAGAATCGTAACGGCATGATTCGGCGGCTCCATCCCAAAAAGTCTTCCTTTGCGGGGATAAGCGACGCCGAACTGGATCGCATCGACAGGTTTTTGAATGATCGGCCCCTTAAGTGTTTGGGATGGATGACGCCCAGAGAGAAGATGACGCTCTACTTGGTGTCGGCTCCGTAACGGGAGCGCCTGAACAACACCACCTGCTTGGGGCGCGGGCTTGGCCTTGCCCTCCGGGCACCCCTTCGGGGCCGGCCAAACCCGCGCCCCAAGCAGGTGGCTGCCCGCATACAGGCGTTTCGCTTGTTTTTCTCCGCTCAGCATGACAATCTTGGTCACTTAACAACTGCACATGAAGATTACCGCCCCCATTAGCCAATGCTGTTGCATTGGCTAATGGCTGGCGGGATCAATAAGAATCAAAATGATGGGTAATTATAGTTGTCGTTAGAGGAAAAAGTAATTGTCGTTGACCACGGGCGCGGCGGATCTCATGTTGGTGACCGCGGGACAAATAACCCCTATGGAGGCTCGCCCCCCCTCCGCCGGCCGGAACGAAAAATAGATTACGATAGGGTGGCGCCTTTCAAAAACTCTTGTACGGCTGCATATGCGACGGCGCGATCAGACTTCAATCCCGCACCGATAAAACGCGCATACTTCTCACATCCATCGGAAACGGGAGTCTTAAAACGCTTGGCAAGCACCGCGAGCGCATGACCAAAAGCCTCCGATGTACGCTGGCTATCAGTGATTTCCTCAACCACTGAAGAAGGCCCCTCCAGGTAATATCGAAGGGTGTAGACTAAATCATAGGCATCTTTCCGTTCCCCCCGGTCGTCCAACGCCAATGCCTTGAGAACAATGTACGGGACGACTCGGCATACCCGAATGGTCTCCGCCACCGCCCCGCCGGAGAGGAGGTCACCGGATACTATTATTTCGAGAGGCGCCTCAAGAGCCAAACCCAGTCCCTCAGTCTGAATCGCACTCAGGTTCTTTTCCACGGCACGGATTTTCGTCTTGGGGCCACCGTAATTCACGGTTAGAAAATCAACCATGATATCGCCTTCATTCGTATGCTTTACAAACGAGTGCCTCTGGTCGTTTCCCTTGGCGTTTCGGCCCGGCACGAAACCCATTGAGTCAGTCAACCGCTGACGTATGCTGGCATAAGTTTTTTCGTCGGCGACAGCAAGACCCACTCCTAAATCCACATCCAAAGAGCCACAATGCAGGGGTTGCCCCCCATGCCTGGGAGGCCCCACCAAATAACGAGGGACCAGACCGCCTACCAAGACCATATGTTTGTGGTATTTCCCTAGATGACGCCAGACTTCAAGCAGCCCTCTTTCGGCCAGTGTCGTGCCCCCCTGCGAATAGCCAGCCCTATCCTGTGGCTTACCGGTCATGGCTTCCCTCCTCAAAAACAAGACACTTTTTACGCACAAACTCTGCTTGCTCCGGCGCCCGCCCCGACATCCGGACTAAATCAATATAGAGTTGTGCATACGAAACCAAAGGTGGTTTACCCGGCAAATTAACAGGGAACTGCAGAACGCCCTCATCATGCGGAACAAGCAACAGTACCCCTCCCCCCTCATCCACAGGGTGCAGGAATCGCAACACATCAGGGTCTGGATATCTACTCACATACGCCATGATGTTTTCCGGTTCCCCATAAGGCGCCACAAAATATGCCGCCGCCCATCCCGTAAATGCATATTGCAACCCTATCCTCTTTAACTCGGCTTGCACTTTCCCGCATCCCTGCTCATAGGATGTCATTGAAATCGCATAGTGCAACCGCCTGTGTCGATCAAATCGATAACTTCCCGCCCAGGCCGTTAGTAATCTATCCGGCTCGGAAATCCGTATAGATTCGCCTTCATGGACGATGTAGCCATCCCGCTCCATCATTCTGATTCGAGTACTAACATAGCCCGGACTGACACCGGTCCATTCCGCCAGTTCCTTCTGGCGACACGCCTTGGGATACCGCGCCAACAGAGCGCGTATGATGCGAGACGACCTTGCCGTAAATATGGATCCGGCAACAGTAGGCCGGATTGCCCGCCCTTTTTGAAGGTAGTGCTCTATATATATCCCTGAAGTCGCCAGAAAAATGTTTCCCGCTGCATCCGCCACACAGAGCCCTTCTTCCCGGCATTCAGCAAGCATGCCCGCTGTCAAGCCAGGCACGAGAAACAAGACACGACGCCCATTCACCTCTGTTGGCAACCCACCACGCACTGCGTTAAGGGCAGATTGAATGCTTGAGCGTCGCTCGATATGCAACTTTACCCCACCCGGATTCAGTATGGCATCCACCCCACCCCTCACCAACATCGGGCCTTCCAGAGCCAGGGTAAATCCACGAAGCGCCATCACTGCCTTGAGTTTCATTACCCCTTCGTCAAAATTAGCGCAGATATCCAGCCTGTTACCCTCATCTTCTTTCATGGACGCACTTTACCATATGGGATTGTTCTGTAAATCAAGAACTTGTCTGTTTGCTTACCTTCACACCCCAGGAACTGGGGGGCTCCGGGTACAGACCCACTGTCGTCTCCTGAACTTCGTCGTTAACTTATTAATCCGGCCACTAAATAGTAGCGAAAATCAAGATTCACCACCCGCCGAGTACGGCTCGAGACACGGCCAACCCACAAAACAAACAAACAAACAACACTACGTTCAACCTATTCATTGTGACCTCCTTATTCTTGAACATTTTACCCCCATTATTTTACAGCCTGTATACCTGCTCCCAATTCTTCAAACCGAAACCGCCAATTCACTCTTCTGCTTCCTGCCTGCCGCCTTCCGGGACGAGCCGCCTACGTCCCGAGTACGGGACTCCGTCGCGCCATGGGGCGTCCCGGCTCCAAGTCCTTCGGGCATTTCCATTCTCTTCTGGAGACGGGATGCCCCCGTCCCGTTCTGCCCACTGCCAACTGCCCTCTGCCCACTGACTTCCTCTTCCCACAACGCCGGCGCCATCGTCTCGCCCGGCACCTGTTCGCCGGCCCGCTGGCGGTCAATCAGATCCACGCAGGCGCGTAGCGTGCGATGGGCGTCATACCCCAGCAGCCGCATGGGCTGAACCTTGGCGGGAGCTACGGGGAAGTTCGCATGCCCAATCACCGCCACATCACTCACGCCGGCGGCGGTCAGACCGGCCAGGGCCTGCTCCACAAAGTTATCGTCCTCGACCAGCAGCGCATCGGGGCGTTCGCGGTCGTTCATCAACAGTTCCACGTCATGGCTGGCGCCGGCCGGCACATTCAGGGACACGAATTGGCGCCAGCGGCGGTGCGAGACCATCCCCCGCGCCGCCAACCCCGCCTGGAGGCGCGCGTAGAAGTCGTCGGACTGTCCGTAATCGAGCAGCGCCACCCGGCGCCGGCCGAGCGCGGCCAGATGATCGAGCGCCTTGTCGATCCACATGGCGCTGTCAAGCTTCACGACCGGAATATGAGCAAACTGCTGGCCGGACCCGATCACCACACGCGGAATACCCGGCAGGTCAAGAATCGGCGTGTTCTCCATCCATGACCCTATCCCGTTCGAGAAGATCACCCCGGCGACCCGATGCGCCTCCATATAGGTGATGAGGCGCCGACGGTCTTCACTGTCGGTATGCCAATCGATGCCGTGGAACATCAGCATGCGGCGACCGGTCTGCGCCTGGAAACGGATGGCGGCCTGGGTCAAGGCCTGGTAATACCGGGACCACGTCTTGTCATGGTGCGGCGCGACGGGGTCCATGGGGAAGATGAGCGCATATTGGTTCAAGTGCGGCGGGGTCTCGGAGACAAAGGTGCCCAGCGGACCGCGCGCCTCGATGAAACCGTCGCGTTCCAGGTGCTTCAAGGCCATCTGCACCGTCATCCCCGCCACATCGAACCGATCTGCCAACTCAAGCTGGGAGGGAATCCGTTCCCCCGGCGCATACCGCCCATCAACGATCTCCTGCCTCAATTGAAGAACCAAATCGATGGATTTACCGGCCATACCAATCCTCTTTCGTTATGCACTACTTATAGTCTCACATAAGTAGTGCGTTACGTCAACTGTGATTTTAGAGTTTTTCCACTGGCGTCCCATAGGGCCGCCAGGGTTATTGAGTTATCGGTTATTGGTTATTTGGGAAAACGGCAAAATTCAGGATCAGGAAAAATCAGAAATGGCACGGCGGGAATCGCGAGTGAATATTACGGATTTCCGAATAACTGATAACAAGTAACCAATAACTTCGTCACTAACTTTGTCGATGTCTTCTCCGACAAAGTTAGCGATTAAGTTAGCGACGAAGGAGTTCGGTCGGTATGCGCAATGCGGGACGAAGGAGGAGCGGGAGCCGCCTACGCCAGTAGGCTACGGCGGGCCATGGAGGGCTACGGTGAGGGGTTTCCGGAGAACCACACGCTGTAACTGATGTTCAACCACTGGATCGCTCGGCTGAGATTCGCCTCCGGCGTACGCGGTCTCATCTGAACAGGTCTGAGTGGGTGCCAGTTCTGACGAGCTGAAGAACGTTCCCCTCGATTCGGTAGATGAGAAGCCAGTCGGCCTCAATGTGACACTCCCGGCAGTCTTTAAACACACCCTTGAGCTGGTGATCCCTGTACTTTGTCGGTAACGTTTGCCCTTGAGCAAGGGTTTCGATGACCGTCCTCAGGTGGCTGGTCTCTTTACCCCTCTTCTGAACCAGTTTGACGTCACGCCTGAACTGACTTGTCGGTAAAATCTCATGCATGTCTGACACCGCCCCTATATGCCGAGGTTCTTGAAGAGCGCATTCGGTGTCGCAAACTTCTCGCCATGTCCTTTCCGGGCCTCCTCGATAGCCTTCAATGTGGTCTCATTCGGGAGACGAATCTCAAATGGCAAACCGCGCGTCATGATAATTTGGCGATAAAAAAGCTCAAACGCCATTGAAACCGAAAGCCCCAATTCATGAATAATGCTCTCGGCTTCATTTTTGATATCAGGCTGTATGCGAGCCCTAGCCGTTGTCGTTTTAACTGAACTCATCCCTGCACCTCGATTTGAACTGATTGTTTTCTTAACTTCAACATAATGTAGCACATGAAGGGCTACATGACAATCAGAGAATCACAGAAGGATCGGGGAGGGCGCAGGACAAATTTCTGATAATGTCGAATAAGTCCTTTATTTTCACGCAAACCTATATATTCAGACACATAT
>JBIKMI010000163.1:0-6438 GCA_044359285.1 Kiritimatiellia bacterium | reverse complement strand
ACGGTTCCGCTGATTCCAAGGTAGAGGCAGGCGGCGACGAACAACACGTGGCTGACAAGTGAGAACACCGCGAAGTCGTGTACCGCCTTGCGATCCTTGTCGCTGGCGCGATGCATGATGAATTGTTCCCAGAGATCCGGCTGGTACGTTCGCCCGCGCCAGCTGGTGGGCTTGAGGGTGAAAAGGCGGCCCAGGTTGATGAACAGCATGCGCCAATGGAGCACGTTCAGGAACAGGTCGTAGAAATTGCGCCACTTGAATTCCACGTAGTTGGGTGTGTCTTCCCCGTCACTGCCCTGATGCAGGGTGTAGCGGTGGTGGTAGTTCAGGTGGCTGATGCGATACACGTGGGGGTTCCACGGCCAGTCGAGCCAGCCATAGATCGTGAGGAAGAAGCGGTTCAGCCACTTGCTGGAGAACACGGTGCCATGGTCCAACTCGTGGATCGCGTCGCCGAAATGCCCGTACACCACGCCGTGCAGGTAGAGCGCCAACACCATGAGCACCCAGTGCTGCCCCATGAACGCCCACCAGGCAAAGCCACCCGTGGCCGCCACGATCGCCAGGAAACCGAGCGCATGGAATAAGCCTTTTGTGTTGCTGCGCTTCGTGAATCGCAGGAGGTCGTCCTTGCTGATATCGACCCGCACCCAGTTGATGTCCCTGTGTTTCCAATCCTCGAATGGATTCCATGCTGCAACGGCTGCCATATTCTTTATCCTCCCTCTATTGATCTGAATGGACCGGTCTTCCTTCCTGCAAAAACCCCTTTGCTCGAAAGAACACCATTTAAGTATCATTTATCGGCTAAATATATTCACCGGCGGTGCGCAGTGCAAGCTGGAATTTGCGCGGTTACGCCGATCTTGAGAATCGCACAGAGTTCTTTCAGCACCCCCCTGTTATCACCATAGGACAGGATGTAGTGCTGGCTCATAACTTTCTGAACGAACTCCTCGACCGGATAATCGAAGATCATCTCGAGACTGGGAAGTTGCGGAGCGGGGGGTGCCCAGCCAGCCTCTTCCCACTTGCGCGGCGTCCTGGCTTCCGCCGTGGTAATGTGCATGCAATAAAGTCCGTTGGCATAACCCAACCGCGCCAGAGTGACCAGGCCGGTTTTTAGTTTTGAAACATTCAGCAATCCCTCCCCGAAATTGCCGAAGGCATTCGGCATGACCGTCACTTTGCCGTCAACAATTTCGGACGGGACATAATCGGGTACACCCATCAAGGCACCATTCTCGATGAATTCATAGAATTCCAAGTAAGCGGCAACCTGCCCGGTCAGGAGTCTGACCATAAGTTGGGTGACCGCGCCCAGACTGTCGTTTTCCGGCACCGAAGAGATGTCCATTTCATCGTGAAGCAGGGTCATCGCACCTGCTGGCGCAAAGCCCAGCAGTTTCTTGATGCCGTCAACATCGTTGAACGAAAATCCCTGATAACCCCGCTCCTTGATTTTCCCGCTGATCGCAAGGTAAAGCTCCACCGACTTCTCCACCGTGCCAGGCTTCGGTTCCTTGATGAAGGTCCAACGTTTCCGGACATCCTGCGCCAGTCGCGACACCTCGTTGCGGTCCACTTTCCCGATCATTTGAGCCAGTTCCAAGAGTTCAAAGTGTTCGATTTCCGGGCCAATTTGCGCCTTGAGCGAAATACCGTCGTACATCGTGCCGTAAAGACGCATGTCGCGATATCCGGCCATGCCAATTTTGGCGGTCTTCATCTGTGCCACAGCATGAGCAGCGCGAGCATAGTTCATGATCTCGTCGATTCGGGGCGGCTGTCCCCGGTAGGTGACCACATACTTGAAGGTGTAGCCCATGTCGGCCATCGGCTTGCGGAGCGCCGTGGTACCCGCCTGGTCAGCCGTGGTGACAAAGCGGTCGCCCTCCTGCCAGCCAGTCAGGCCCCAGAGAAGAATCGGCTTGTGCTTGAAGGGTTCAATCACCGCGAATACCGCCCATGACGGTATCCAACCGGCAACACAGACAATGAGAAGGTCGAATTCTCCACCCGACTTCAGCTCCCGGACTGCCCGGCTGGCTTGCACGCCTTCGGGATCATCGCTGACCGGCGCCGTTTGTACCAGTTCAACGCCCTGCTGCTCCAGTAACCGGCCAGCCTCGGCACATCGTTCATCAATAAATTCACGCGGCGTATTGACTTCACCAAACCCCACAAACCCGACCCTGATTTTGCTCATATCGTATTCTCCGATTTCTTCACCAAACTCGTCATATGCGCCCATTCCCTGAGTCCGGAAAGCGCATCCGACCCTGTAAGATTATCCCGCCCGGCCATCATCGCATACGTTCCGGAATCCTTTACCGTCTCCCCGTTCAAGAGGGCGGATAGAAAGCCCGCCACCGCGCAATCTCCGGCGCCACAGGCATTGCGGAAGTGTTCACACTCAATCGGCAGGGGGGGGATCCAGACCCCATCCGGACACCCCGCCGGATCCGTCAACCGCAGGGGTGAAGCGGGCGCGGCGAGTGATGCCAGATTTCCGGTACGCAGATAAGCCCCCCGGTGCCCGGCCTTAATGAGAACCACCTTGACGCCAAGCGACAAAACCCGGTCCGCCAGCCGTCCGTACACGTCCTGAGGGATAACGTCTATCATGTCTCCCCCCTCCGCCTTGGCGAGGAGGATGGTGAAGAGTTCCGGTTCTAACATGAAAACCAGTTCCTCAATACTGGGCACGAAAATATCCACCAGTGGTAGCGTTGCAGCCAGAATTTCCTGCCAGTCGGCCTTCCCGGCAGGGCTTTCCGGATCCGGTAAGGTCATGTCCAAGGAAATAGCGACCCCCCGCTCACGCACTCGCCCCAGAAGGTTTTGCAGTTCAGCCCCGTTATTGCCCCATAGCGCCGGCATCAAGGGGGGGTAGCCAAAATGAAAAAGCCGGCTTTGGCCCACGATGTCATAATCGATGTCGGCGGCGGTGAACACGCCGTTGCAGCCGGGATCTTCCAGAAAGAACCGGTCGTGCCCGGGCGCGGCAATGACCAAACCGTAGGCAGTGCCAGCCCGGTCGATCCGCCGAATCCCCTGTGCTACACCAACTTGCGCGAGACGGGCCATGGCCATCTCCCCTAGTGCGTCATTTCCCACACATCCCATCAATTCGACCCGCTGCCCGAACCGTCTCATTGCCAGACCGGTATTGGCCACTACGCCGCCCAACGAAAAGTTCAAGCCTTCCGTTTCGATGAGCTTGCCGGGACGAAACAGTTCAGAAAAGGGAACAATCGTTCGTGTTAAGGCAAATCCGGGGGTCAGATCGACACACAGATAGCCTGCCACTACAGCGTCAACGGGTCGGAATGCAGGATTATTCATGAAAGCCTAACTCCAGAGTTTCCCGATTTCCGCAATAGTTTCATCCACCAGTTTCTTGCCGCCATCCGACCCGACGTTGCCATTGATGATCAACCCGCCGTAGCCCCCGAGTTGCTCAGCACGAGCATTGGGAAGATAGCCGCCCGTACCGCAACAGAGTTGGACGATAAATGTCTGACCCGCCGCACTCCGAGCCTTCATTTGGTGCCCGAAATCAAGATAGAGCTCGAACGGATTGGTAACAAAGACCATGGCACCGAGGCGGACAACATGCATTTCCATTTCAAACGTCGGTGAAGCATCCTGACTTCCGTACCTCTCAATAACCGCTTTGTTATTTTGAATCAAGACAAAGTGGTGCAACTTGCTGTCGTAAGGACCCGGACGGCCAGGCACCTTCTCATTCCGGGAAACCTCTTCGCAAAATTTAAAGTATGCCGCATCTTCCGGGAGGATAGCCTCAAGTTCCGCCAATTGCTGTCGGGCTTCGAGATAGTCCTGATACAAGGCGCGACGTCGTGGCAGGGAAATGGACTTGACTGTATGCTTCAGCACCGGGGTGTAATCAATTTTCGAGACCGTTACCAAGCACACCTTTTCCACCGCTTCCGCAAGACGCTTCCCGATTTCCGTCACACCATCCGCATGCCAGAAATCCGGCTCCCCCCTGTAATTCCGGGTCAAATCCCGTGGTGCCTGGCACCCGGCGGCGCTGATTTGCCCAAGTGTTTTGAAGTCATCCCCAAAACACTGCTTGAGCCGTTGCCGGGTCTCGCCGATAAAGTCGGACGAGACCTTATAAGTGGCCTCCATCACCTGCGATGGACATGCCAGATTCAGAATGACACCTGTCGGTTTGCGGGCTTCGTCAAACGTGAAGAGCAGGTCCACACCAGAATCCTCTCCGCCCTCCATACCAATGAAGTCCTCACGGTCGGTACGCCCGTACATCTCCGCCGTGCCATTGGAATACACAGCGCGCCGACAATGTCCCACCCGGGTGGAAGCCAACCCATGCGCCACCCCGCCCGGTCGCCGGTTCCGCCAGGCTTTGCCGACCACTTCAACGATTTTATCCAGCATAAATTGCCGATACTCCGCCACCGGCAAAACACCCGGCAATTCCGCAAGCCAGCCAATTCCGCAGATCAGGTCGACTCCGGGCGCATTATGCGTGTGTGTGACATTCAGAAAAACTTTCGCTACCTCAACCTCAGGCAATTCAGCCCGAAGCCGCACGCGCAATTCCTTCTGGAAATCGGACTGCACCCCGGCAAGTTCAAGGGAAACCATGATGGCCTGTTCACCCCATTCCGACTCAAGCGCCATCGCCGTCGCCGACAACCGTGAATGGATGCCATTGGAGACGCGATGATAATACTGCCCCGAAAGGTCCACCTTCCCTGCAGGGGTCGTATCCACTTCAGCCCAGCCAATCTTCAATTTCGAGGGTTCTGCTCTCATTTGTGAATAATCATAAATGATACTCCCCTACCGCGTCTGCTTCACATTTGACTAAATATGGTTGTATTTTGACCGATCACCCCATAACTTTCCCGTAAATGCACCATAAACAAGCCATTCGAGCGGAATTCGAGAAGATCATTGCCCGAGGGAAACAATCGTTCTTTTGGGAGCATGGCCGAGGCATGCGGTTCACGGCTCCCTATCACTACCATCCTGAATATGAATTATTTCTCATCATACGAGGTCACGGACAGCGGCTCATTGGACACTCCATCGCGTCGTTTGGCCCCGGCGAATTGGTCTTCCTGGGACCCAATGTTCCCCATGTCTGGATGGTCGCCCAAAGCTGCAAACAGGTCGAGGCCTTCTATATCCAATTTTTACCGTCATTCATGGGTGAAGGGGTTTTCGACCGTCCTGAAATGCAGGCCATCCGGAAACTGATGGATACCTCCCAGCGCGGAGTCAGTTTCAGCCCATCCACCCGCCGGGACGTGGCGGCGATGCTTGAGCCCTTCCACTCGCTTCATGAAACCGAGCGCCTGATCACGCTCCTGGCAATCCTCAATCGACTAAGCCGTGACACCAAGGTACGCCTCCTGGGAGACCTGTCAGCGAAATTTCTTTTGAACCGGAAACACGAGGTGCGGATTGATCGGATTTTTCAGTATCTTAACCAAAATCTGGACCGGCCGATTTCACAGGCTGATGTGGCGAATCAAGTGCGCCTCAGCACATCGGCTTTCAGCCGGTTCTTCAAGCGCACCACCCGGAAATGCTTCATGAACGTGCTGCATGAATTGAGGATCGCCCAAGTCTGCCAGCACCTGGAGGAAACCGATGCATCCATCGCCGAAATTGCCTTCGCCTGCGGCTATGAAACCCTTTCACACTTCAACCACCAGTTCCGACTGATCATGAAGATGACTCCGCGGCAGTACCGGCGCCGCATGGAGGGCATCGTCAACCAGTCGGTAGTGCCCGGGGATCAGTAAAAATCCCGGTTGATCGTATTGGTGGATGACTTCACCAACTCGAAAAAGTTTACGGCTGGCATGTTTCTGGATTTCCTTGGATTTCCCGCACTGACGGTCCTATGAGACCCCGGTGAATTAAAACTCAAATACGGTTCCGGCTTCGGGTGGCTGGGTCTGCTTCAAGTAGGCGCGGCCGGTATTTGTCAGGCTTCCGCCCTGATATTCCAGATAAAACACCTTCAACGACCCTCCGTTTGCCACCGTATTGCCGCCCCCGCGGTTATCGATGGTGGCCCCTGCCAGATCCACGTTCGGGGCTTTGATCAATATGCCGCCACCTGCCCCTTTGCCTCCATTCCCGCCGTCCCCTGCCGGATAGCACTCATTGGCCACTCCATCAGAACGACTCCCCGCCTGGCTCTGTCCGCTTACCATGATCGATCCGCCCCCGCCCCCGTAACCGGGATTGCCCGTTTGGCCTTGCTGTCCATTACCCGTGGTTTTCCCGCATGCCAGAATGCTCCCGCGCACGATAATCGCATTACTCGCGATCAGCGTAATCGAGCCACCCCCGGAATATCCGGCCCCGCCCCCCCCGCCGCCCCCCGAGGCGGTCATATAGCGATAGCCCGCGCCGCCCCCCCCC